>DASZYN010000563.1:0-19444 GCA_035545435.1 Acidobacteriaceae bacterium
AGGCACACATCGAGACCGATAAAGTCCGCCAGCGTCAGCGGTCCCATCGGGTGCGCCATCCCCAGCCGGAAGACCTCATCGATCGCATCCGGCGTTGCCACCCCTTCCATCACCGCGTACATGGCCTCGTTCAGCAGCGGCATCAGCACCCGGTTCGATACAAATCCAGGCGCGTCGTTCACCTCAACCGCCGTCTTGCCCAGCTTCTCGGCCAGCGTCGCGACCGTCTCATACGTCTCCTGGCTCGTCTGCAATCCGCGAATCACCTCCACCAGCTTCATCACCGGCACAGGATTGAAGAAGTGCATGCCGATCACCCGCTCCGGCCTTCCTGTGACGGCCGCCAGCTTCGTAATCGAAATCGACGACGTGTTCGACGCGAGAATCACATCGGGTTTGGCGATCGTATCCAGTTCCTGGAACAGCGCCTTTTTGATCTCGAACTTTTCCGTCGCTGCTTCGACGATGAAGTTCGCTTCCGCCAGGTCCGTCCGGTCCAGCGTGCCCTCGATCCGCGCCAGCGCATCGTCCACGTCGTTGACCGTGATCTTGCCCTTCTCCGCCTCGCGCCCCAGGTTCTTGCGGATCGTCTCCAGGCCTCGATCGAGAAACCGCCGCTCCACCTCGCACAGCAACACGCGAAATCCGCTGCGCGCGAAGATATGCGCGATGCCGTTGCCCATGGTGCCGGCGCCGATCACGCCGACCGTCTGAATCTCACTCATAGTGCGTTACTCCGTTTTGGCCACGCTCCGCGGGCTGATGAACAGCAGAAGCCCAAAACCAATAGCAAAGACCAGATACAGGAGCGCCACCAGCAGAATAAAGCCGCTGCGCTGCGCGGAGACAGACAGCCGCACCAGCGCTCCCCCCATCAGGCAAAAGTGAGCGAAGTTGCCCACCGCCACCGGCCGGCTGTAAATACCCCCGATAGCGACGTCCTTTGCCATCCAGTTGAGCATCGCGAACCCCGCGTACAAGGCGCCCGCAGCCTGGGCCATCAGAACAGCAAAGCCGCGCGGCTCGGCGCCGCCCCAGGCCAGCACCTCCTGTGGCGCGAAAGTGAGCGCAAGGCCCGCAAAGCCCATGGCGGCGGCACTGGCGATCATCAGAACTCGCGTATTCATATCGCTGACTCGCTGACTCGCTGACCCGCTACTCCGCCGGCTCGCTGCCGGCTACTGGCTGCACCTGCACCACCAGCGCGGTCACGTTGTCGCGCCCGCCGGCGTCGTTGGCCGCATCCACCAGCGCCTGCGCAACTCGATCAAGATCCCTGCCTGCACCGAGAATGCGCGCAATCCCACCTTCATCCACCTCGCGCGTGAGCCCATCGCTGCACAGCAGGAAAACATCCCCGGCCTGCAACTCGATCTCAGACACATCCTCCGTGACGGAGGGCTGCGTTCCGACCGCCCGCGTGATCACACTGCGCAACGGAGAACGCTCCGCTTCTTCGGCCGTCATGGCGCCCAAACGCATTTGCTCGTCCACCAGCGAGTGGTCCTGAGTCACGCGCTCCAGTTTTCCCGCGCGCAACAGGTAGCAGCGGCTATCGCCGGCATGAGCGACCAGAGCATGGCTGTTCTCCAGCAACAGGGCCACCAGCGTGGTTCCCATGCCGCTCAGTTGAGGTTCCCGCTCGGCACGTTCCAGCACCAGGCGGTTTGCCTCCGCAATCGCGTCATGCAGGCCATCGCGCCCCGGCGTTGCTGCGGGGTTCGCACTCATGCGGTCCAGAACCGTGTCGACCGCCATGTGGCTCGCGACCTCGCCGCCGGCCGCCCCGCCCATCCCGTCGCAAACGACGTAGATGCCGTGCTCCGGGCGCATGCCAAACGCGTCTTCATTGCCTGTGCGGACTCGTCCTTTGCTGGTACGCGCCGCTGCCTTCGCCGTCATCATCACCCGGGTTGCTGAACCTGATTCACGATACACGAACCGCTCGATTTTCTCGTCATCCTCTCGTCCCACTTCATTCACCGGCGCCGGATCATCGAATGCTGCTGGCTACTGGCCACTGGTCACTGGCTACTGGCTATTGGCTACTGGCTACCGGCTCTTGTGCTCCCCGTCACCATCCCACCGCGCCCCCGTCCTCTACAATCACCCTGAGGAACTATCCACCATGCCGCGCAAGCCGCTCATCGCCGCCAACTGGAAAATGTATAAGACCCCCGCCCAGGCTCAGGAGTTCTTCAAGAACTTTTTGCCCCTGGTGGCCAATCACGAACGCGACGAGATCGTCGTCTGCCCCTCCTACACCTCGATTCCTGTCGTCATGGCCGCGGCCACGGGTTCCGGCGTTGCCATCGGCGCGCAGAACATGCACTTTGCCGATGAAGGCGCCTACACCGGCGAGATCTCGCCCGTCATGCTCAAGGCGATCGGCCCCACGCACGTCATCCTCGGCCATTCCGAGCGCCGTCAGTACTTCGCCGAGACCGATGAGCTGATCAATAAAAAACTCAAGGCCGCCCTCCAGCATCAGCTCATCCCCATCGTCTGCGTCGGCGAAGTGCTCGCCGAGCGCGAAGCCGGCAAAACCAATGAAGTCCTGGTGCGTCAGACGCGCGGCGTCCTCGCCGGAATCACCGCAGCCGACGCCGCTCCCATCGTCATCGCCTACGAGCCCGTCTGGGCCATCGGTACCGGCAAAACCGCCACCCCGCAGATCGCCTCGGAAGCCCATGCCGTGATTCGCGCCGAAGTGGCAAAGCTTCTCGGTCAGGAAGCAGCCGACGCCATCCGCATCCTCTATGGAGGCAGCGTGAAGCCCGACAACTCCCCGGCCCTGATGGCCGAAGCTGAAATCGACGGGGCCCTGGTCGGAGGCGCAAGCCTCGACCCGCAGTCCTTCGCAAAAATCGTCAATTACTAGCTGTCGCGCATCGAACAGAGGATGAACGAACCGGCAACGATCCGCGAAATCCTGGAAAACACCCGTACCATCGCCGTGGTCGGTCTCACCAATCGCGAGGGCCGAGCCTCCCTCGGCGTCTCGCGCTTCATGCAGTCCCAGGGCTATCGCATCATCCCCGTCAACCCACAGGTGGAGGAAGCTCTCGGGGAAAAAGCCTATCCAACCCTTGACGACGCCGTCGCCGCCCATCCTGAAATCGACCTGGTGAATGTCTTTCGCCGGCCCGAGCACGTGCCCGAGATCGTTAAGGATGCGATCCGCCTCAAGATTCCCCGCCTCTGGCTCCAGGAAGGCGTTTGCCACGACGAAGCCGTCGGATGGGCCGAGGCCGCAGGAATTAAAGTCGTCCAGGACCATTGCATTCTCAAGGAACGCATGGCCGCAGGTTGGCG
The DNA here is from genome assembly GCA_035545435.1 of Acidobacteriaceae bacterium. GTDB lineage: Bacteria > Acidobacteriota > Terriglobia > Terriglobales > Acidobacteriaceae > Palsa-343. The sequence continues at coordinate 3,316 of DASZYN010000563.1, forward strand.
TGGCCGTAGCGAATCCACGATTGGACGGTCCTAATCCACAGCACCGGCACCTGGCATAGAAAAAAGCGCAGCCTCTGCCGATAAGGTAGGCGTGCAGCCTCCGGTCCCAATCGATTTTTGGCAGGGAAGAATCGAACAGGCCTGCCGGTTCGGTTCATCGCCGGCGTGGGCGGCCACGGATACCGCAACACCCTTGCCAACCCAGATCGAGCCCCTGCTCGGACAAAACGCCGAACCCGACCCGACCTTCTTTGTCGAGAGCTGGACGATCGGAGTTACCGGAGCCTCTGAAAATTATCTCCGCCGTCATCAACACGAGAAGGACCACCCCGCTCCGGCTCCCATGTCTTTCCCCAGCTACTCCTTTGTGACATTCCTGAATGTCGATCCGCACACCCCCATCCCAACCCAGTCGTCACCGAAGACGTCGATGTCGGACGGCCATTCTTTTGCCAGACGCACGCGCAGTGAAGAAGACAACGAAGCCTTCGTGCCCGGCCCGCTCACGTTCCAGTCCGCCTGTCGCCTGCTGGGAGTCACAGCAACGAGCACCCGAGACGAAATCCGCGCCGCCTACCGCAAAATGGCGAGCCGCTATCATCCCGACCGGCTGGCCGCTGCCGGCGTCGGAGACTCACAATTCGCCAGCGATCGGATGGCCTCGATCAATGAAGCCTACCGCCTGCTCTGCGACTCCGCTGTTGCGCAATCAGCGTTAAGGTAACCGCCTCAATCGCGAAACCGTCCTGCTACTCCGTCCGCACGACCTCATACTCCATCCGCAGCGTGCCCGTCTTCGGATATACGCGATGACCCAGCAGCTTCAGCTTCGTTGGCCCGGCCTTCGCAGGCACCATCGGAATTCCGGCACCGAGCAGCGCCGCAATGACAGAAACCTCGATGCGATCCACCAAACCCGCCGCCAGAAAACTCCCCAGCAACTCGCCTCCACCGAAGAGCCACAAGTCCTTTCCACGACGCGAGCGCAAATCGCCGACCACGCTCCCCGGATCGCTCTCGATCCGAACCCGCGGAAATTCCGCAGCGCGCAGCGTGCGAGAGAACACAACATACTCGACGCCCTTCGGCGGTTGGTCCCGCTTTGCCTTCACCATCAGTTCAAACGTCTTCCGGCCGATGAGAAACGTGTCGAACTCCGCCATCATCGCTGAAAAATCAACGTCCGGATCGTGCACGATCCAGTCGGACTCCCCCTTCGGTCCGGCGATAAAACCATCCAGGCTAACGGCGGCAGAGAATCGGACGAGGCGCATGACAATCTCTCGACCCGGCCCTAAACGCCCACACCCTTCGCCTTCACGTTCTCCCGAATAAACCTCACCACCGACTCCAGCGAAGTCCCCGGTCCAAACACCGCCGACACGCCGCTTTCCTTCAGCGCCGCAATATCCTGTTCCGGAATCGTGCCCCCGAGCACAACCAGAATGTCCGCCGCACCCTGCTCGCGCAGCATCGCCGTCACACGCGGAACGATGGCGTTGTGCGCGCCAGAAAGGATGCTCAGGCCTACGCAGTCCACGTCTTCCTGGATCGCCGCGCTCACGATCATCTCCGGCGTCTGGCGAAGGCCGGTATAAATCACTTCCATCCCCGCATCGCGTAGCGCGCGCGCAATCACCTTGGCGCCGCGATCATGCCCGTCGAGGCCCGGCTTGGCCACCAGCACACGGATGGGATGGGTTCGCTCAGTCATGTGGAACGCTGAAGAATACCACGCAACCCCCGCCCTCAGGGCACTTCAACCGGGTGCGCGCGGCCGAGGCCCAGCCGGTGCAGCAGGGTGCTCATCGTCAGCCCCTGCACCACGATCGAAAAGATCACCACAATATAGGTGATCGCCAGCAGCCGATCGTGCGGCCTCCCCTGCGGGACCGACAGAGCCAGAGCCACGGCCAGCCCGCCGCGCAATCCGCCCCACGTCAGCACGCTCATCGCCCCCCGCACTGGCTTGTGAAAGGCGCGAACCATCCCGAGAGACGCGCCGACGCTCAGCCATCGCGCCCCCAGTACCACCGGAATCGCGAGCAGCCCCGCGTACACGTACTCGATGTTCCACGGCATCGCCAGCAGTTCCAGCCCGAGGAGCAGAAAGAGGATCACGTTCATGAACGCATCGATCAGATCCCAGAAATCGTCGACATGACCGCGCGTCTCCTCGGACATGCCCAGATGCCGTGCCCGCCCACCAAGGACCAGCCCGGCTGCCACCGCTTCGAGCGGGGCCGAGAGCCGCAGCGCGTCGGCCAGAGCATATCCCCCCATCGCCAGCGCCAGGGTGAGCATCACTTCGACGCGATAACTATCCACGGTGCGGATCAGCCGGTAGACCATGTATCCAAGCGCCAGCCCGAGAATCACGCCGCCGCCTGCCTTGATCAGCAGCAGCCAGGTGAAACTGGCGACCGATGGCCGGCCTCCTCCGTTGATCGTGTCAATCAGCGTGAGGAAGACCACCGCGCCCACCCCATCGTTGAACAGTGACTCGCCCGTAAGCTGCGCTTCCAGACTGGCTGGTGCATCCACACGCCGCAGCAGTTCCAGCACCGCAATCGGATCGGTCGGCGAGATCAGCGCCCCAAAGAGCAGACACGCAATCCAGGTGGCGTGAAAGCCGGTTGCCGTCAGGATCAGCTTCAGCAGCGCGGCCACAATCGCCGTAGAAAGCAGCGTGCCAAAAACCGATAAGGCCGTGACCGATGCCTTCTGCTTAGCCAGTTCCTTCAGGTCGAGTTTGAGCGCGCCGGCAAAGAGCAGAAACGCGAGCATGCCGTGCAGCACAACCGCGGAAAAATCAATGCGCGCCACTTCCGCGGCAACCGTGGCATGCAGGCCGGGGAACGCACGCCCCACAAACACGAACACCAGAGACATGCCCAGGGACTGCAGCATCACGCCAACCGTCACCGGCAGGTGCAGCACACGCCGGCTCACCAGGCTGAACGCTGCAGCCAGGCAGACCAGCGTGCTCACCAGCGCGAAAACCGGCATGATTCGACTCTATCGCGCCGAGAGCTCGATGAAAGCCCCAATCGTCCGCACTCGTTCTTCGAGCGGTGCGGCTTCGACCGTCACCGGCTCGAAGCCCCACTCGCGATAGACCTCTTCGTGAATGCGCTCAAACCGAACCGTCTCTTCAAACGTGATGCGTCGCGCCGCCGTCGGTTCAATGAACCCGAGGTTCTGCAGAAAAAAGACACTGCGTTCGTAGACGCATTCTTCGCGCACTCGCTCAGCTTCGCGGATCAGCTCGGCAGGACAGGGAACCGCAAGATACTTCGCCAGTGCCAGCGTGCAAAAGATCGATCGATCGTGAAACTGAACGGCATCGCCGCTCTTCGATGCCCGCTCCAGCCGCAGCCTCTGCAACCAAGCGACATCCTCCACGAATCCCGCCTGCATCCACGGTTCCGCCATGCCCTCCGCCTGGCGCAGCGCAATCAGATCGGTAGCCGCCTCTTCGACGACGCCGAATCCATCGAGTTCCAGTTGCCGCAGAACCGCAGTCTTGCCGGATCCGGGCGCGCCCGTGAGGATATATCGCTTCATGCTGACGGATCGTTTTAAGGGGATTTACTCCGCGTCCTGCCCCGGCTCCTCGCCGCCCGATTCAAGTCCGGCGATCGCGTCCTCTGCGATATCCCATTGGCGCAGGATGCGAAAAATAACACTGGACCCAAATCCGGCGCGCATCAGCATCCGGGCCACCCGCGCCGCCTCCTTTTGGCTGGCCGGCTTCTGGATGCGCTTGCGCTCGAGGTGGCGGCGAGCCAGCTCTTCCTCATTCACATCTTCGTAGGCCGCATCGAGAGTCTCGCCGATGACTGTGGCCTGCACGCCCTTCCGCATCAGGTCCTGCTGCACCCGCCGTCTGCCGAAGCTGGCGTTTTCCTGGCGCAGCCTCGCAAAGTCCGCCGCGTAGGCAGGATCGTTCAGGTACTTCCGCTCCTGCAGGCGTGCAATGACCGCGTTCATCTTCACGAGCCCGGATTCGCCCGGCTCAACCCGCCGTCGGAGCAAGCGCTTCACTTCGGCGACCGTCCGCATCTGCTGGCCGAGAAGCTTCACTGCATAGTCGAACAGCTCGTTTTCATTCAGGGGTGCGGCAGGCTTACGGGCGCGCATGGACTAGCCCTTCAGCGGGATCAGCAGTTCAAAAGTTCGGTTTTTGCGCCAGCGATATGTAACGAAATCACTGTCCAAAGTCAGAATATCGCCGGTATCAAGCTCATCTGCCATATGAACAAGACACGCATCGGCAAAGCTTGCCGGAAGATCGCGATACTTACGCATGATGCCTCGAATTTCCGGGACCGACTGCGACAGAGCAAACGGGATTTCAAATTCCCCCTGCTCGAGATTCGTCATGACTGCTTCTGAGGCGCCCGGAAATCTTCTTAAAATATGACAGGTTTCGGTGATCACTGCTTCACAGGTGACCAGAGGACGGTCCAGACTCGAAACCAGACGCGCACATTCTTTATGCCATGGCGATTCTCGCTGCAGCAGCGCGACAATCACACCCGTATCAAGAAGGACCGCTTTCACCGGCCAAGATCGTCCAGGTATTTCTTATTCGTGGCGAGGTCGGGCGGACCTCCTGAAAACTGTCCGAGCCCAACAATCTTCCTTTTCCTCTTGTGAGCAGTGCCGTGCTGTTGCGCCATCAGCAGCAGTCCCTCGCGCACCACGCGGGAAGGGCTCCAGCCCAGCTGGCGGGTCAGTTGCCGCAGGGCAGCATGGGATTCCTCATCCAGTCGTGCCTGCACCGTGGTCTTCATAGCACGATTGTATTACAAAACGTCAGTTGTAATACAGACTAGCCCCGCCGGCGGTACCGAATCTCAAATTCGTAACCGGTATTCGGCGGGAACATCTCCGCCACATGCCGCAGCCGTTCCGCCAGCGCCGGCGCCGCCAGCAGCGGATACTCCCGCTCCCGCAAATCGGCGTAGTCGAAGTCCACCGTCAGCGAAAGCATATAGACCGCCAGCGCATCGGAGAACGTCGATTCCAGATAGCTCGATTTCGCCCGCTCATCCACCTCGCTGCCCCGGCTGCGATCGAGCGCCCGTCGCCGGCTCTCCCATGCATCGTGGCTGGTTTCGCCGCGCACATCGCTCGTCGCCTGCGACCACGCCAGATCGGCAAAGCTCTGCGGCACGCCAACGAGATCCACGAAATGGTGCCCCACATTGATCAGAAATTCGAAGGCCAGCGCGAACCGGTCCTGCATCAGCCGGGTCGAGATAAAAATGCACTCCGAACCGCCGAAGCGCACGTTGCGATGGCAAATGGCGCGATCGCCCAGGTCCACCGTGTAGTCCGGAGCGACCACCGTGTCGTCGTTCTCTCCAATCGCAAGCGGCACAAAGTACCACGCGCGCTGGCGAAGCGCAGCAGCGACGACCGCCGGCACGGCATTCACGATGCGCTCGATCTCATCGCTGCCCGCGCGCAGTTCGCCGAACGTCGCCCAGCACATCCCGTTTCCGGCCTCGCGCACCTGGGCCTCCTGGGCCACCTTCGCTGCGGAATACAAGGGGATTTGCGCGGTTCCAGCCATAAGTCTGTATTCTAGTGGCGTGCTGCTGAAATACCTAATTGCACCCGCTTTCTCCAGCTTCAACAGGGAACCTGCGCGATGACCGCCGCCACCCAACCGGCCCGCCTGCTGGGCATTCCCCTGGGCGATTTTGGCTTCTTCTCGGGGCTTCTCCTCGCCCTCGCCTCCGGGTTCCTCGCCTTCTTTGCCTCCTGTTTCCTCGCCATCCTTGCGCTCCTGTTCTGGAACCTCATCGGCCACAACCACATTAACTACGCGGACAGCTACCTCTACGTCGCTTTCCCGCTCGGCCTCGCCGTCCTGGCCTTCGGCCTCGTCTTCTTCACCTCCGTGTGGCTGCGCCGCCGGCTCTCAGGAACGAACTGATGCCCGTCGTCACGATTCCCTCCAGCGGCCTGATGCCCGCGCCCGAGCAGTCCCGAGCCCTCTGCGCCCAGCTTGAGGCCGGCGACATCCTCTACTTCCCCGAGACGCCCGTACCCCTCTCCCCCGACGACTCGGCCTTTCTCCTCGGCCAGCAGCAGTCCGACAGTTCGCTGCACAAGAACATCGCCTACAAGCCCAACATCGATCGCCTCAGTGGCGTCGATACGAAGACCGCCGATCCTGCCGCGGTCGCCCGCCTGCAGCAGATCATGCGCGGCTATTCCACCTCAGTCGTCCAGTTCCTCACCCGTTTCCTGTCGCCATATCAGCAGCACTGGAAGCTCGACTATGCCAGCTTTCGTCCCCAGGAGGAGCAGAACCGCGATCTACCCCTGCGCCGCCGCAACGACCTGCTCCACACCGATGCCTTTCCCACCCGGCCCACCCACGGCGCGCGCATTCTGCGCTTCTTCAACAACATCAATCCGACCCGCACCCGCGACTGGATCGTGAGCGACCCCTTTGCCGCCCTGGTTCGCAGGTTCGCACCCCAGGAGATCGCTCCGCATCCGGACTCCCCGCTCTCGCGCGCCGGAAAAGCCGCGGGCCGGGCGCTCGGTCTCGGCGCAGCCATCCCCTCGCTGAAGCGCTCCCCCTATGACGACTTCATGATGCGCTTCCACAACTTCCTGAAGGAAAATCCGCGCTTCCAGTCCGACTGTCCGAAGTACCCGTTTCAGTTCCCACCCGGCTCCTCGTGGATGGTCTACACCGATACGGTCCCCCATGCAGTCCTCGCCGGCCAGTACGCCCTCGAGCAAACGTTCCTGGTACGGCCCGAAGCCATGGTCCGCCCCGAAGTCTCCCCGCTGAAAGTGCTCGAGGAGATCGCTCAGGCCCCCTTGGTCTGACTTTCTGCGCCTCCCGCCATCCTGTGGCATCCTAATATCCACAGGAGCCACAGTTCCTGCAGGACCCCAGTCCCTGGCGATGAAATCCATGACCTCCAAAGCTCCCCGAGCCCTGCTCGCTCTCCTGGCCGCACTTTCGCTGCCCGCCTTCGCCCAGTTCACCCCCCGGCACATTTACAACGAGAATGCCGACGCTCACGCCGAGATTCGCGAAGCAGTGGCGACGGCCACGCGCCAGCATAAGCACATCATTCTCGACTTCGGTGGAAACTGGTGCGGCGACTGCCAGGTCCTGGACATCTACTTCCATCGCTCGCCCAATGACGCGCTGCTGAAATCGAGCTACGTCCTGGTCGACATCGACATCGGCCGTATGGACAAGAACGTCGACGTGGCGCAGAAGTACGATGTGCCGCTGAAGCGTGGCGTTCCCGCCCTCGCCGTGCTCGACTCGCATGGACACCTGCTCTATAGCCAGAAGCAGGGCGAGTTCGAATCCATGCGGCGCATGAACCCGGAGTCCGTGACCCAGTTCCTCGAAAAGTGGAAGGCGCCCGGACACGATAACGACGGTCTCTACTAACCACCACGGTCGAATCCGTCGGTCCGGCCCCTTTTCCATCTGGGCCATGCAGTCGCGACGTTAAACTGAACTCCGTATGCTGCGCATGCTCCACCATCTCCGCCGCGCCGTGTGGGCCGCGTTCGGCCACAGTGTGTTCTCCATGGCCAAGGCCGCAGCTTACTCCGCTATGCTCAGCATTTTTCCTGCCCTGGTCGTCATCACCACGCTTTTTGCGATGATGCCTTCCGGCGACGACATTCGCGGCGTGCTGCGCGCCTCCCTTCAGCAGGTGCTGCCCCCCGACACCATGCTGCTGGTGCAGAACTATTTCATCAACTACCACACCCGCTCCATCCGCATCGTCTGGGGCTGCGGCTTCGTCAGCGTCTTTGCCGCCATGGGTGTCCTGCTCACCTTCATGGATGGTTTCCGCCGCGCCTATCGCCTGCCGCGCGGTGTGTGGGGTTTCTGGCAGGAACGCCTCGCCGCGGCGGTCCTTGTCCCCGCCACCATCCTCCCCATGGCCGTCGCCACAGGATTCCTCACCTTCGGCCACTCCATTGAAACCTGGATGATTCAGAACTCCGACCACGTTCTGCAGTTCTACGTCATCCTCTTCTGGCGGCTCACCCGCTGGACCATCTCGGTGGCCGCCAGCGTCATGGCGCTCGTGCTCATCTACCATTTCGGCCTGCCACGCCACAAACACCCGCTGCGCGGCGGCAAAAGAGCTTTCATCCGCGGGCGCTGGCGCGAGACCCTGCCCGGTGCGGCCATCGCCACCGCTTCCTGGTTCATTTCCACCTTGCTGTATGGCTGGTACGTCACGCGCTTCGCCGACTACTCCATCGTCTATGGATCGCTCAGCACCGCCATCGCCACCCTGGTCTGGCTCTATATGACCTCCTTCAGCGTCCTCATTGGCGCTGAGTTTAACGCTCAGCTTTTCCCCTTCCCCGACATCCGCGTTCAGGATGAAAGCGAATCCGACGAAACTCCCGATCCCGATCTGCTCGAGTCAGACTCCGCCTCAAATCAGTCAATCCTTCCCCCACACGCTGCCCGTTCCGCCGCCGCACGGTAAAATCGGTTCGGGACTCGAACCATTTCCCGGGCGCCCTCTCCAGAACGCGTCCTCAGATCACATTTTTGGGGGTTGGATGAACTTCTTGCCGTCAGGGACGGGCGTCGCCAGCGACAGCCTGCGCCGTGCCAAAATCGTCGCCACACTCGGACCAGCTTCTTCCAGTGAAACCATCTTCCGCGAACTGATCCGCGCCGGCCTCGATGTCGCCCGCCTGAATTTCTCGCATGGCACCCTGCCCGAAAAGCAGAAGCTCATCGAAATGGTTCGCAAAATCGCTCGCGAAGAAAAGAAGAACGTCTGTATCCTCGGCGATCTGCAAGGGCCCAAGATTCGCACCGGCCGCCTCAAGAACCGCATTCCCGTCCAGCTGAAGGCCGGCCAGCGCCTCACCATTACCCCCCGCGACATCCTCGGCACCTCCACCGTGATCTCCACCACCTTTCCCACTCTGGCTGAGAATCTCGAGCCCGGCGCGCGCATTCTCCTCTCTGACGGCCTCATCGAACTGCGTGTGCTCGAAATTCCCGGTGAAGATGTCGAGTGCGAGGTCATCAACGGCGGCATGCTCGGCGAACACAAAGGCATCAACCTGCCCGGCATCCCGGTCCGCGTTCCTTCCCTGACCGACAAGGACGAGGAAGATCTGGAATTCGGCATGAAACATGGCGTCGACGCCATCGCCGTCTCCTTCGTCCGCACCGCCGAAGACGTCCGCCACGTCAAATTTCGCGTCGCCGCCCTCGGCATGGAGACCTGGGTTATCGCCAAGCTGGAAAAACCGCAGGCGATCGAAAATCTCGAGGCGATCCTCGAAAACGCCGACGGCATCATGGTCGCTCGCGGCGACCTGGGCGTCGAGATGCCGCCCGAGAAAGTCCCGGCCATCCAGAAGCACGTCATCCGCCGTGCCGCCGAGCACCGTAAGCCCGTCATCACCGCGACGCAGATGCTCGAGTCCATGATCGAGAATCCCCGCCCCACCCGCGCCGAAGCCAGCGACGTCGCCAACGCCATCTACGACGGCACCGACGCCGTTATGCTCTCGGCCGAAACAGCCGCCGGCAAGTATCCCGTCGAAGCCGTCAAGATGATGGCCAAGATTGTCAGCGAAACAGAAACCAATGTCCGCGATGCCAACGTCTGGGATGGCCGCCGCAACTATCACATGCGGCTCTCCATTGCCGAAACCATTTGCGAATCGGCTGCGCACGCCGCCGAGGATCTCGATGTCAGCGCCATCGCCGTCTTTACCGAGTCCGGCACCACCGCGCGCCAGCTGTCGAAGTACCGGCCCAAGCCGCCGATCTATGCCCTCTCCAGCATCGACTCCGTCATCCATCGCATGTCCCTGCTTTGGGGCGTCCATCCCATCAAGTGCCCCAAGCTGCAAACCTCCGAGCAGATGGTCGAGCTGGCCGAAACCGTTCTGGAGGAAGGCGGCTTCGTCAAGCCGAAGGAGATTCTGGGCATCGTGGCCGGAACTCAGACCCGCTCCGGCTCTACCAACTTCCTCCGGCTGCACATCCTCGGCGACCGGCTGACCCCGGAGCTTCCTCGAGCCGGCAAAGCCACCCAGTCCTCCAAAAAAGCAAGCCGGAAAGCCACCTCGCGGAAAGCGGGAAAGCCCGGGCGCTCCACAAGGTAGGGGGCGGCGCCCTTCCAGCCTGTCCCATTCCGGGACCTTCGGGCTCATTCCCCGTCGCCGCCCCGTCGCTCCCCTGAATTTCCCTCTTGCGCAACGGCTGCCCGGGGCGGATATTCATCTCAGCGGTAAAACTGAAACCGGTACTGCTCCGCGGAGTTTTCAACGCCACCGTTTTGTGGGTCGCGAATCTCCGTCTGTTCCCACCCCGATTTCAGGGCTCCGGCGCGGTGGTGGTGTTATGCAGATGACAAAACAAACAGAAGAAATGCGGGCTCTTGTTCTCCAAATCGCGAAGGCTTTAGTCGATATTCCTGACGACGTGAATCTCGAGGTAGTGGAGAAGGAGACCGGGTCGGTCTTTCGCCTCCGCGTCGCTCCTGAAGATACGGGGAAGGTAATCGGCAAGCAGGGCCGAACCGCGCGGTCGATCCGCACGATCCTCGCCGCCTGCAGCATGAAATACCATCACCACTATTCCCTGGAGATCATCGAGGAACAGGGGCAGGCTCCGGCTCGCTCCGCGGTCCTCGCCCAGGCTAACTAAGCAATCGCATCGGTCTTGCCGTTCCGCGCTTCTGGCTGGAGTGCGGACCCGAGGGTGGAGTGTGTCTGCTCCTGGCACTCGACCGGTCCGGCGGACGGACCCTCCAGGACCTGGATGCGCCCTCCTATACCCCCTGCAAGAGTGATTTGCATCACATCCCTCCCCAGCCTCACCCGGCAAACTACGGGAACACTCGCGGTAAGGAGCCCGACTCGATGAATACCGCTCGCCTGATGACCCAGTTGCTCGAAATCGAACAAGCCGTCGGAAAACTCGAAAAATCCCGCATCCTCGGCATGCTCTTTGAGGCCCAGGAGAGCGTCCTCGATCTCGAAAAGCAGATGATCGAAATCCTCACCGACTACGAAGGGCTCCAGATGCTCATGGAGTTCAGCCGCAACGCAGCGGGTTCAACGCTGTCGCAGAAGGAAATCCCCGCAAAGCTCCTTGTGAATTAGGACGCCGCTCCAGGGGGAATGAAGCGACGTCCAGGAGAACGGACCTGAAACCCAGGGCCCGGCTATAACATCTTTGAATGTGGCTATCCGGCAGCCTTAGGCCGTTCGTCGCAGAACGCGCGATGACGCCCATCCGAGGCGAGCCTCGTCGGAACGCTCTCTCAAACGCAGTTGCAATTCTTCAATCGAGCGGTAGTTATCCAGCTCCATCCGCAAAGCGGCCTCTTCAGCCTCGATCACCATCGCCCGTAACTGCGCGGGCTGGACTCGGCCAATGGCACGCTCAATCGCGAATAACTTCTGAATCAGAGGTTCGGTTTGCATCTCGGGCAGATCCTGAAAGTACTGCAATCGGTGACGGGCCACGGTCGAGCTGGGGAGCCCATGCACCAGAGCACATCCTGGTGGAGATTGAAACTCAACGACATTCCACACCCGGGTTATTACCAAGGGTGTTAACGAACCAAATAACTGGTTGCGCCGCGCCGCGCGCCCTGCCAGAATGGCTTGCTCCCCCGAGCCCACGAAACGGAAGGAAAGACATGGCCCGAGTTCTGGTTGTAGCCGAGTGCGAGGACCCGAAGAAGTGGCGGGAAAACTTTGTGAAGCATGTCGACCTGTTCCGCAGCATGGGCGCGACAGCGCCCGTCAGCTTCGGACTGGACGGTAATTCGGTTGCCGTCATGCTCGATGTGAAAGATCTGAACGCCTATCAGAAGATACTGCAGTCACAGGCCACCGCCGAAGCCATGGCGATGGATGGCCTTCGCCGCGAAACAGTGAAAGCGTTCGTGCTCGACGGTCAGCTCGCGGTCTAGTGTGGGGTTTGTGAAGTTCCTTCCCCTTGTCATTCCGACCGGACCCTGAGCGTCAGCGAAGGGGAAGCGGAGGGACCTGCTTCTCTTTCGCATAAATAAGTTTCAGAAACACCACATTAGCCGCCTTCCCCGGTGAAAGCCAGGAACGCCCCCACCACCGTCTCCGCCAGGGTCGCCCGGCTGGTCTTGCTCAGCAATTCGTGCCCTGCCCCCGCTATCGCCACCAGCCGCGTGCGCGCCGGGATCAGCGCAAGCGCCGCCTCCATCTCCGCCATCAACCCGAAGCCGTCGTGCGTTCCTGATGCGAACAGCGCCGGCGTCTTCAGCGCAGGGAAGTGCTTCGTCCGAAGCTGCTGCGGCTGCTTCGGCGGGTGCAGCGGGTAAGAAAGCAGCAACAGCCCTTCGACCAGATCCGGTGATTCGGCCGCCACCATCGATGCCATGCGTCCCCCATAGGAGTGCCCCCCCAGAAACACATGCGTCGGCTGAACAGCGCGGCGCACCGCCTCCACCGCCGCGCGAAGTCCCGCCTGATCCCGCGGAGCCGTGCGCAGCGGAGGGCCCGTCGGCCGCTCCTGCCGAAACGGCAGATCGCAGCGCAAAACCGCAATCCCCGCCCCGGCGAACGCCTCCGCCAGCAGAACCAGCAGCGGCGCCTGGCAATTCGACCCCGCCGAATGGCTCAACACAAGCGCATTCGAAATCCCCGCAGACAACTCCGGCGTGTGCAGGAACCCGCGCACCGGCTCCGCCCCCGAATGATCAGAGAAAGCCTCGACCTTGCCCATGCTTAGGTGCCCGCGCCCCCGTCAGCCGGCCTCGGCCGGAAATACGCGCGCGCATCGGCCCGGAAGAGCAGCATCGCGATGCCCAGAAAGATAAGTGCGTGGATCACCGCCTCGCTGCGTCCATTGAGCCAGCCGATGGCCACATGGGCGGCAGCCCAGACCACGGCCAGCCACCGCGCCCAGTCAGCCCCGCGCAGCATAAAGACGCCCGCGACGATCGCCAACACTTCGCTGAGAAGGATCCAGACATCTTCCTGGTGGAAAGAGTGAAACGCCGGCGGCCCATGACGAACCAGCCCAACGATACCGAGAGCAATAAAAAGCCAGCTGATAACGGTGATGGCGAATGGGCGCATGCTGTTCAATGAAACCGGTGGCGTTCCTGAAAGTTCCTTCTCTGTCATCCCGACCGAACCCTGAGCGTAGCGAAGGGGAAGCGGAGGGACCTGCTTTCACCCTGTCATCCCGACCGGACCCTGAGCGCAGCGAAGGGGGAGCGGAGGGACCTGCTTTCCCCTTTTGTCAGCCAGCGTGCTGGCTATTCAAGAAACTTCCCGATCAGCCAGATATGCCCAAACGGATCGGTCACCGATCCCTGCAGCATCCGGCGAATCGGTTTCGGCCCTTCCGTCGGGTGTTCGTGCTTCTGCACCTCGTTCCGCAGTCGCGCCCCCGCGACAATCGCGCGGCGCTGCACCTCAACCGGATCGTCCACGAATAACTCGATGCGAACCGTCGTGAATCCGGCTCCGTCCGGACTGCGCGTCCCATAGGGCGGCGATTCGTGCGCCAGGAAAAATGGAGCTCCTCCAATGGTCAGCCCCGCGATCGTCGCAACGCCTTCATCGAGACGCCAAAGAACCTCTGCGCCGAACGCCGCCTGGTAAAACTCCACCGCGGCAGCGCCGTCCGACACCGCCAGCATCGGAGAAATTTGCGTCATGCCGCCAGCTCACCGATCGCTTTCACCAGCAGATCCAGATCCGCCGTCCGCGTGTACACATGCGGCGTCACCCGCACGCAGCTGATGTTCTCCCACACAATGCCGACCGTGTGGATCTTGTACTTCTCGAACAGCCCGCTTGCCACCTGCTGCGGCGTCATGCCATCGATCGAAACCCCGCCGATCGCGCACGAGTACTCCGGCTTCAGTGACGTGTGCAGCTTCACCTTCGGTATCGACTGCACCCGCGTTGACCAGTAGTTCTTCAGATAGAAGATGCGCTGCTGCTTCCGCTCCGCCCCGATGCCCTCGTGGAAATTAATCGCCTCCCCGATCCCTTGCTCCAGCGGCAAACTCCGCGTCCCCAGATCTTCGAACTTGCGGATGTCGTTGGCGTGCGGATTCGACGCGCAGGTCAGCGGCCACACCTTCTCGATGTGATCTTCCCGAATCCACATCATCCCCGTCCCGATCGGTGCCGACAAAAACTTGTGCAGGCTGGTGCCGAAGTAATCGCAGTGCAGGTCCGGCACCTTGAAGTCGATCAGCCCAAACGAGTGCGCCCCGTCGCAAAGCACCTCCACGTTGTGGCTGTGCGCCATGTCCGCGATCTTTGCCACCGGCATGGTCTGCCCGACCCAGTTGATCATGTGCGTCACGTGGATCAGCTTCGTCTTCGGCGTGATCGCCTGCTCGTATGCGCGCACAATTGCGTCGTCGTCTTCCATCGGAAGATCGAACGAGAGCTGCTTGTACACGATCCCGTCGCGCTCGGCACGCTGGCGGTACGCCTCAATCATGTGCGGGTAGTCCTGCTTGGCGCCGATCACCTCATCGCCAGCCTTCAACGGCACGCCATAAATGATCGTGTTCAGCGCTTCGGTCGAATTCCGGTCGATGGCAATCTCGTTCGGCTTGGCTCCGGCCAGCGCCGCCAGTTTCTGCCGCAGCGGCTCGCGCCCCTGATCGAGAATCTGCCACATGTAATAGGAAGGGCCTTCGTTCGAAAGCTGGTTGTAGCGCTCCACCGCTTCCTGCACCACAATGGGCGCCGGCGAAACCCCGCCGTTGTTCAGGTTCACAATGTCCGGATTCACCGAATACGCCCGCTGGATGACAGACCAGTAATCCTCGTTCTGTGCCACAGCGGCCGGGGCAAGGTCCCGAACCGGGTGAGCGGCCGCGCTAAACTCCGCAGCGTGTGCCTGTCGAAACAGGCTGTTAACTCCAAAGGCACCCGCGAGCGTGGCGGTCCGTCTCAGAAAACTGCGGCGGTCAGTCGGTGTCATGGCTGCCAATGTAGGCGCAAACAGCCCAGAGAGGCAAATCCTGTGGTCCGAACCCATGGACCCTCCGCCAGTCTGCGCCCGGCGAGTAGTCCCACAAACTCCCGGGGTAATGCCCCGGAAGTGGGAAATGAAATCCTGTACATTCGCTGTTACTCTTCCCGGGTTAGTAACGAATCCGGCAACCGCAGGCACGGAGCGGCCGCCCTGATCGAGGTATAACGTGCCAACCGCCTTACCGGGGCCCCGCACGTTTGAGAAGTCGACATCCCGGTGTGAGGACACTACAGCGTGACCGGAACCTACGATTCCGGCCTGGTAGTGCTGTCCCTGCTGATGGCGTCGTTGGCGTCGTATACCGCCCTCGACCTGGCCGGACGCGTCGCAGCCTCCCGCGGACGGGCCGCCGCCTGGTGGCTGGCCGGTGGTTCCGTCGCCATGGGCATCGGTATCTGGTCGATGCACTTCATCGGGATGCTGGCCTTTCGCCTCCCCGTCCCCATGAGCTACGACCCAACCATCACCCTGCTGTCGCTGCTCATCGCCATCCTTTCTTCTCTGTTCGCTCTCTGGATCGTCTGCCAGAGCCACTTGTCGTGGCCGCAACTGGCCGCTGGAGCGCTCATCCTCGGGGCCGGCGTTTGCTCCATGCATTACACCGGCATGGCTGCCATGCGGATGATGCCGCCGATCCGCTACGACCCCGTCCTCTTTTCCTGCTCCGTACTGATTGCGGTCGTGGCCTCCGGCGCAGCGTTGTGGATGGCTTTCCGTCTTCGCCACAAAGTCAAAGGAGTCCGCCGCCTCCGTGCCGCCGCCGCCGTTGTCATGGGCCTCGCCATCGCCGGCATGCACTACACGGGCATGGCCGCGGCCCGCTTTCCTGCCAATACCCACTGCATGGCTGTGGACTCCGGACTCTCATCCCACTGGCTGGCGCTGCTGATCACCATCTTTGCCGGCTCGGTGTTGTCCATCGCTCTCATCATCTCCATCCTCGACATGCGCCTCGACGAGCGCACCGCCCTGCTGGCAGCCGGCCTCGCCGACGCCAAAGAGGAACTGAAGTTCCTCGCCCTCCACGACAGCCTTACCAAGCTCCCCAATCGCACCCTGCTGGCCGATCGTCTCGAG
>DASZYN010000564.1:0-3462 GCA_035545435.1 Acidobacteriaceae bacterium
AAACACTTCGCGCCCTTCAGGAACAGCTTCATGCCTTCTCGCCGGCACAACCGGCAGACGGCTCCCGTATAACGTGCCAATGCATTCTCCTTAATTCAGAGGCCGACCGGTTTACGTCCGCGGAGGACTTCGTCCCGGTCCAGGAACAGCGTTCAGGGCACAGCGTTCAGCGCTCAGAAAAACGCATCGCCTGTGCCCTATACACCGTAGGTCTTAGTTTAACAGGAGATCCGGACCTTTACCCAGCCCTGATGTCCTGTTGGCCCAGCAGCCGGCGCCGCGTCGAACTGAACGCTGAACGCCGAACGCTGAACGCTTGTTCAGACTCTGCGCCGCTTCGGCGGACGGCAGCCGTTGTGCGGAATCGGGGTGACGTCGCGAATGGAGCGCACGTCGATGCCGGCCGCAGCCAGAGCGCGGACTGCGGATTCGCGGCCCGAACCCGGCCCGCTGACCCGCACATCCACCGAGCGCACGCCGTGATCCCGCGCCATGTTGGCCGCGTTCATCGCGGCCTGCTGGGCGGCAAACGGAGTGCCCTTGCGCGACCCGCGGAAGCCGAGCGAGCCCGAACTCTTCCACGAGAGCGTATTGCCCTGGGTATCGGTGATGGTCACGATGGTGTTGTTGAACGAGGCCTGGATGTGCACCAGACCGAACGGCACATTCTTGCGCTCGCGCTTTTTGAATTTCTTGTTGCGCGCGGCCTTTCCGGTCGCGCCCTTTGCTGGTTTCTGGTCGGCCATTAGGTCTTCGCGCTCGCTTTCTTCTTGTTGGCTACCGTGCCCTTACGCGGACCCTTGCGGGTGCGGGCGTTGGTGTGCGTACGCTGTCCGCGGACCGGCAGACCGCGCCGGTGCCGATGCCCGCGATACGACTGGATGTCGACGAGCCGCTTGATGTGCATTGCGGTGTCCTTGCGGAGATCGCCTTCCACATCGCCCTGCTCTTCGATGACCTGGCGGATGCGATTGACTTCGTCTTCGCCGAGATCCTGAATCTTCCTGAACGGATCGACGTTCGCGGCGCTCAGAATTTTGAGCGAGCGAGAATTGCCGATGCCGTAGATATAGGTCAGCCCGATCCTTGCCTGCTTGTTGCGCGGCAGATCGACGCCTGCGATACGTGCCATACGGTTTCCTTCATGTTGCTTCGGCCAACTTCCCGAAGCGGGTTTTCCGGCCGAACCTCGAACCGGAGTTTTGAGAGCCTGACGTTGTCGGGGTTCATCGCGGACCTGACTTCGGTTCACTCGCCCCAGCTGCCTTCACTTCCCTGGCAGCTCAGCTCCCGGATCAAGCTGGAAGCCGGAAGCGTGAAGCCAGGAGCGATGAAAAACTGCGTCCTGCTTCTTCCTTCCTGCTTCCCGCTCTTTCAGCCCTGGCGCTGCTTATGCTTCTGGTTTTCGCAGATCACCCGCACCACACCGCGGCGATGGATGACCTTGCACTTGTCACAAATCTTCTTTACCGACGCACGAACCTTCATAAAAAACAGTCCTCAGTTTTCAGTTATCAGTTCACAGTTTCGTTGCCGGCCCGGGCCTGATCGCACTGGGGACTGACAACTGACAACTGATCACTTATATCGATACACAATGCGTCCGCGATTCAAATCGTACGGACTCAGTTCCACGGCGACGCGGTCTCCGGGAAGAATCCTGATGAAGTTCTTCCGCATGCGACCCGACACGTGGGCCAGAACCTCGTGCCCACCACTGCTCTCGAGCTTCACCTTAAACATGGCATTGGGCAACGTCTCGAGAACCGTTGCCATGACCTCAATCGCGTCTTCCTTCGACAATCGTTATCCTTAAACTCGTCTCTACTTCGTTGCTTTCGTGCTGGAATTCCGCAGCCGCGCCACCGCTGCTTCCACGCCCGCCGCTACTGCGCTCACCGGCTGATCGCCGTTGACTTCCTCAAACCGTCCCAGAGCACGGTAATGCTCGACGACCGGAGCCGTCTGCGAATCATAGGTCCGCATCCGCTCCCTGAAAACTTCCTCAGTATCGTCTGAGCGCCGCACCAGAGGTGTGCCGTCCAGGTCACACGTTTCATCCACCTTCGGCGGCTGAAAGTAGATGTTGTAGATCGCCCCGCACTGCGGGCAACTGCGCCTTCCGGTAATACGGCGCAGTAATTCATTGTATCCGACGCTGATACTGACGGCAATCACCGGCAGGGTCCCGGCGCCGAGGTGTTCGTCCAGCCACTTCGCCTGTCCCAAGGTGCGGGGGAACCCATCCAGAATGTAGCCGTTGGCGGTGTCCGGCTGCTTCAGCCGGTCGGCAACCATTGCATTCACCAGCTCGTCCGGGACCAGCTTGCCGGCGGCCATGATTTCTTTCGCCTTCAGCCCCAGGGACGTTCCATGATCGCGGTTGTAGCGAAGCAGGTCTCCGGTCGAGATCTGGGGGATGCCCCACTTGGCGACCAGCTCTTTGGCCTGGGTTCCCTTGCCGACACCCGGCGCTCCCAGCAGCAGAATGGGTCCCGGCTTTCCCTTGAGAGACTCTTTTACGTCCACGCGCACATCCGCCACTGCCGTACTCATTACCAGGCCCGCCTTCCCCGGACCCTCCCGCTTCTGGGGGAGAATCCCTCATAGTGCCGCATGATCAGCTGCGACTCGACTTGATTGACGGTGTCCATCGCAACGCCCACAACGATCAGGAGCGATGTGCCTCCGAAATAGAAATTGAAGCCCATGCCGTTGGTCATCCAGGAGGGCAGGCTCTCGAACCAGCTCCCGACCAGCCAGAGGTGATTCAGGTGGATACCGGAGATGAGCAACTGGGGAATGATGGCAACGATGATCAGGTAGATTGCGCCGACCAGGGTGATGCGGGTCAGAATCTCGTTCACGAAATCGGACGTGCGCCGCCCGGGACGAATGCCTGGGATGAAGCCACCGTACTTGCGCATGTTGTCGGCGATGTCGTCGGGCCGGAACACGATCGAGATATAGAAGTACGCGAAGAACACGATGGAGATCATGTACAGCAGCTCGTACCATGGCTCGCCGGCGCGCAGCTGATCGAAGGTCTTCGACAGCCAGGAGCTGTTCTTCACGAAAGCCGCCTGGGCAAACAGCATCGGCGCGGACAAAACGGACGCTGCAAAGATAATCGGCATGACGCCGCCGGAGTTGACCTTCAGGGGCAGATGTGTGGACTGGCCGCCCATGAGGCGGCGTCCCACAATTCTTTTGGCGTACTGGACAGGAATGCGGCGCTCGCTGCGCTCCACCCAGACGATGAAGGCCACGATGGCGATCATCGCCACCACGAGCAGGATGAGCAACGGCACGGTAAAGACACCGAACCGCTCCGATCTGGCCGTGCTCACCAGGTCGGCGATGCCGCGGGGCAAGCCCACGACGATGCCGGCGAAGATCAGAAGGCTCATGCCGTTTCCGATGCCGCGCTCGGTGATCTGTTCGCCCAGCCACATAATGAAC
>DASZYN010000565.1:0-1714 GCA_035545435.1 Acidobacteriaceae bacterium
AACAGCAACGCGCGACGAATGCTAAGGAGGCGCGCTGAACGGGGCCCGTCCCGCAATCTTCTAGGATGCGCCGCAAAATCCCGGCGTCCTATCCTGCCAGAGCCGCAGACTCTCCAACCAAAGTTGTACTTAAAAAACAGCCCTTGTCCCGAAGACTCCAGCCGGCAAGTTCCCTATTCTTAATTTCGAAATCGTAATTGCCTTCTGTGAATCCCTGGCGCTCTCTGCGACCAGGGATTTTTTTGCCCCGCATCGAACCCGCACCCTGCGCCCTGTGCCCCGCGCCCTGAAAATCAGTTGGCCGCCTGCTCCTCCACCACCTCGGGAACCGGAGCAATGATCCCCAGTTGCTCATACACCGGCCGCATCTCGCGCCGAATCGCCGGCAGCCGCGACCAGAACCACACCCCACCCGCAATGCAGAACGATCCCGTCACCATCACCGTGCGCGGCGCGCCGATCCAGTGCGCCAGCGACCCCGCCAGCAGGCTTCCAAACGGCGCCATGCCCATGAACGCCGCCGTGTAGTAGCTCATCACACGCCCCCGCCGATCCTCCGGCACCAGCGTCTGAATGATCGTGTTGCTCACTGTCATGCCCTGCAGCATTCCGAATCCGACAAACAGCATGAGAATCAGCGAAAGCCACAACCAGCGCGACATCCCGAAGAAAAACAACCCTGCCCCAAACACCATTGCCGACGTCGGAATCATCTTCGTCAGCCCGCGCACAGAACGCCGCAGCACCAGCGAGAAAGCCGACACCAACGCCCCCGCTCCAGCCGCGCCCATCAAAAAGCCCAGCGTGTGCGGCCCGCCGTGCAGCACGCTCGCCGCAAAAATCGGCATCAGCACCATGTACGGCATCCCCATCAGGCTCAGCACCGCGAACAGAATCAGGATCGTCCGCACCGGAACGAAACTCGACACATACGTCCATCCCTCGCGCATCTGCTCCACCATGGACGCGGCCGCGCGTCGCGCCCCCGTCGCCGGCACATGCATCATCAGCAGAGAAAGAATGACCGCGATGTAGCTGATGCCGTCCACCAGAAAGCACCAGCCCTCGCTCGATACGGCAATCACCAGCCCGGCCAGCGACGGCCCAACCAGGCGCGCCACGTTCACCATCGAGGAGTTGATCGCGATCGCATTCGACAAATCGTTGCGATCCTCGACCATTTGCACCATGAACGATTGCCGTCCCGGCATATCGAATGCGTTGATCAGTCCCTGGAAAGCGCTCAGGACAAGAATCTCGGTGATGTTGATCCGGTGCGTGAGCGTCAGCCATGCCAGCAGCAGCGACTGCACCATGGCCAGCGCCTGCGTCCACACCAGGACCTGGCGGCGATCGTACCGGTCCACAATCACGACGGCGAAGGGCGCCAGCACAAAGCTCGGAATTTGCCCCGCGAAACTCACCGTACCCAACAGCAGCGCCGACCCCGTCAGCCGATACACCAGCCATGAGGTAGCGATCCGCGTCATCCACGTGCCGACCAGCGAAATCGTTTGTCCGCCGAAAAACAGCCGGAAATTGCGATGGCGCAGCGCCCGCCAGGCATGCGAAAAATCGCGCGCCGAAGCGCTCGTGCTCTCGGGCCCCTGCGTCGCTGGAGGAGTTTTCGATTCGGACCGCATGCTCAGAACGGCGTTCTCCCGCCGGATGCTTCAGGGGAATTGGATGCTGCGGCAGAAATCCTAAGGATCGG
>DASZYN010000566.1:0-1814 GCA_035545435.1 Acidobacteriaceae bacterium
GGCTCCCTGGAGAAAGGCAAGCTCGCCGATATCGTCCTCTGGGAACCGGCCTACTTTGGCGTCAAACCCAAACTGGTGCTCAAAGGTGGCATGATCAACTGGTCCCTGATGGGCGATCCCAACGCTTCGATCACCACTCCGGAGCCGGTGCTGTACCGGCCCATGTTCGGCGCTCTGGGGAAAGCGGTGGGCAGAACGTGCGCTACTTTTCTGCCGAAAGCGGCGATTGAGCGAGACGTGGCCGGACAGTTGGGACTCCAGCACCAGGTTGTCCCGGTGCGGCGTTGTCGTGGTCTGCAAAAAAAAGATATGGTGCTCAACGACAGGACGCCCAGAATCGACATCGACCCGGAAACCTACCAGGTCTACGTCGATGGTCAGCATGTCACGGTCGCGCCAGCCGAGCGGCTTTCGCTCTCCCAACTCTACTTTATTGCCTGATGGCGTACAGAAAGGGGACATCGTGAGTTCACCGCACCACGCTGATGCGCTGGCCTTTCTCTCGTGCCTGCAACTCGCCGACTCCTTCTTTCCCAGCGGACTGTACACACTCTCGCACGGCCTGGAGACCTGCGTGCAACTGGGGCAGGTTGATGGGAGTACGCTCGCTGCCTTGCTGGCTGAGCATCTGCAAGCCGGCTTCGGAGCAAGCGATAGCGTCGCGCTTGCCTGCGCGCATCGCGCCGGCGAACAGGCGCGGATGTCGGAGGCCATACGCGCCGACAGGCGGCTCACCTCGGTCAAGCTGGCCCGCGAAACGCGAGAAACCTCGTGCCGCGTGGGACGCCAGTTGCTGAACCTGAGCCGGCGACTCTTTGGGCAGCCGCTCCTCGATGAGTACGCTCAGCAGGTGGAAAACGGCGACACGCCCGGCAATCACGCGATTGTCCTGGGGCTGAGCATGGCCCTGCTCGGAATCGCGCGGGAACAGGCCGTGCTCAGCGATCTCTACGCCTTCTCCGCGAGCTTCGTGGCCGCCGGGGTACGCCTAAATGTGATTGAGTATCGCGCTGCCCAGGCTATCCTGCATCAGCACAGACCTCTGCTGGCGCAGGTGGCGCAGGAAGCCTGTACGCAGCATGTCGAGGATATCGCCAGCAGCGTTCCCTGGATCGATGTCATGGCGATGTGCCATGAGCAGGCTGAAATACGCTTATTTATGAGTTAAACGTGTGAAGAAAGAGTATTCCTATGAACAGGCTCATTCCCCGCATTGGCATTGGTGGCCCGGTCGGCTCTGGTAAAACCGCGCTCATCGAAGCGCTGGTTCCTCTCCTGCTGGAACAGCATTTCAAGCCGGTCGTGATTACAAATGATATCTTTACTCAAGAAGATGCGCAGCATGTCCGGCGGACGCTGGCCGGAGTGCTGGACCCGGAGCGCGTGCTCGGCGTGGAAACCGGTGCCTGTCCGCACACCGCCGTCCGTGACGATCCCTCGATGAATCTGGCGGCGGTGGAGGAGATGACCCGGCGTTTTCCCGACGCCGATCTCGTCTTACACGAAAGCGGCGGCGATAACCTGACGCTCACCTATAGCCCGGCGCTGGCCGACTCCTTCCTCTTTGTCATTGACGTAGCTGAAGGCGATAAGATGCCGCGCAAACGCGGCCCTGGTATCACCAGCTCCGATCTGCTGGTAATCAACAAGATGGACCTGGCTCCCTATGTCAAAGCCGATCTTGCCATCATGCAGCGAGATGCGCGCCTGGTTCGTCAAAACCGACCCTTTGTCTTCACCAATTGTCTGACCGGCGAAGGTGTGCGGGAAGTCGCCGATTTTATCGCCCAGGTGGCTGAGAGGGCGCAGGTATG
>DASZYN010000567.1:0-7613 GCA_035545435.1 Acidobacteriaceae bacterium
CTACATCATCGAAGTCGGTCAATACACGCAACTCGCCATCGACTGGTTCAACAGCCACAGTTAATCCGCCAATTGGGCCGCTGCCGCAGTTTCCCAATCGCCGGTACGTCGGCAATGACGCCATCCTGACCTGCACTTCAATTTCTCGCCCTCCCATCCCGACACGGGTGGCGTTTCCTCGCAAGCGAGGAAACGTCAGGGCGCGAGGGCGGGCAGCCGGGGTCCTGGCGAAACAACGTTTCGCCGGGGTGGCCTTGAGAGTCGCTGCTGACTACTTTTCGCGAGCCATCCGAAAGCCGGTGACACGTCGCCTGGACAATACGGCGCGGTGTTGCTCTCAGAGCACGGCTTCACAGCTCGCGGAAGAATTCGATTCTTTGAAAGGGCCGTGAGCCCCCCGAAACCCGGTGACGTTTCCTCGCAAGCGAGGAAACGCCAGGGCACGAGGGTGGGCGGCCGGGGTCCTGGCGAAACAACGTTTCGCCGGGGTGGCCGTGCGTGCACGAAACAACCGGCCCACCCTCCAACGCGACTCGGCTCACAGCAAACCGGACCCACGCGAAACAAATGTCAAGCCCCGAACCCAACGGTACGAAAGTGTTCCCCCACATTCCAGATAACTTCCCCGCCAGGACACCCCAAAAAGTTTGGCACGATTTCTAACTCAACTTGGTATTCTAAAAATAGGGGGAAATCCTTCCCTCCACCTGATCCCGAAAGGCCTCGCCACCCGGCGAGGCCTTTCTCTTTGGAGCCCTCCCATGGTTAAAACCTGTCGCTCGCTGCTCTCCTCCGGTCGCCCCTGCCAGGCCCCGGCGCGCCATCACTCCGAGTACTGCCGCCACCACGATCCCACCCAGTCTCACCCCGCCCCGCGCGCCCCATCGCAGCCCAAACCACCCAAACCCGCCCCCGCCGACCCCCTTCGCTGGATCAAGGCCGCCCACTGGCGCAACTATCCCGCCACCCTCGTCGGCGCCAATGAGCAGCAGTTGCAGGATGCCATCGACAATCTCATCGAGGCCCTCATCTACCGCAATATCTGCCATCGCAGTGCCGGACGCATCCTCGCCACCATCGCCAACCGCCGCCTCCAGCTCGCGAAGCAAAAACAAAACGCCCATCTCCGCGAGTACTTTGAGTCCGTCGCCCGCAATCACCCCGAGGCCCTCGGAGATAAGGAGAAATTCTTCAAGGCCCTCGGCCAACTACCCTGAATTGAATTAAAAAACGGCAAGGCCCTTGACAAAATCCTGCACGTAATACGTGACCAACAACTTAGCAGTGACCTTAACCTGAGAAAGGAACAAGACGAATTTCGGTGCACCGCAAACCTATCCTTGTCTGAGGTCAGGTGAGGGCGCGGCGCACCTCTCGGTGCCCTGTGCCCTGTGCCTTGTGCTCAGCGCTCTGAGCTCTGTGCTCTGATTTCGACTGGACAACATCAGTTAACGCATTGATAACTACCCAGGGGGTCGACCCCTCCCGATGTTGCTGATTCGCTTCAGCACCCAGGGGGGTCGGACCCCCTTTTCTGTTAGACTTTCCGGCCATGAGAACGATCGCCCTTCGCGTTGTCTGCCTGGCGCTGACCCTGGTCGCAGTCGCGAGCGCCCAGGATGTGATTCCGCTCTACCCCGGCGCCGCGCCGGGTTCACCTGAAGCCACTTACCCGGAGCAGCACTACTTCTCGAAGTCCTGGAACGCCGACGTCGTCACCAACGTGAGCAAGCCCACCCTCACCCTCTTCAAGCCCGCCGCGGACCTGAAGAACGGCACCGCCATCGTGATCTGTCCCGGCGGCGGATACATGGCCCTGTCCATCGCCAGCGAAGGCACGGACCTGGCAAAGTACCTCGCGGCAAAAGGAGTCACCGCTTTCGTGCTGGAGTACCGTGTGGCCCACACCGAGGGTGACGCCACCGAGCAGTTCGAGACCCTCTACCGCACCGACCAGGCGAAGTTTCAGCAGATCCTGAAGACCGCCGTGCCCCTGGCCTTCGCCGACGGCATGGCCGCCGTCCAATACGTCCGGGCGCACGCCGCGCAGTGGGGCGTCTCCCCCGATCGCGTCGGCATCATCGGCTTCTCTGCCGGAGGGGGTGTCACCGCCAACGTCGCCTTCCACTACACGCCCGAGAGCCGCCCCGCCTTCGTCGCGCCGATCTACCAGGGTGGCTTCACGCCGGATACGCCCCCTCCTGCCGATGCGCCGCCAATGTTCATCGCGGCCGCAACGGACGACACCCTGGGCTTAGCTCCAGCCAGCATCGCCGTCTACCAGGCCTGGGTCGGCGCTCACAAATCGGCGGAGATTCACATGTACGCGAAAGGAGGACACGGCTTCGGCATGCACAAGCAGAACGCGCCCACCGATCGCTGGATCGACGCGTTCACCGACTGGCTGCAGTTCGAGGGCTTTCTGACACCGGCGCAGAAGCCATAACGAGCCTGCGCCGAGCTATTGCAGGCGGCCCGGGCGCCACGCCATTCCGCGGAAAGGCTTCTCTCCGCGACGCTCCCACCATGCCGCCATCAGGAGAGCGACGACCAGCAGAATTGGGATGACGATCACGCTGCCCTCCGGTCCGGTGGTGCCGCCGCTCCACAGCGCTTGACCGACTGGGTGCGAGGCAAGGAAGTGGCCTTGTGCAACAAGGCCGCTGTCGGCTGTGCCGTAGAAGTACGACTGACCCCAGTCCCAGGACGCGTGGAAGCCAACCGCCCACCACAGCGAGCCCGTGTACCAAAGGCTGAGGCAGAAGATGAGACTGGCGGCGCCGGCGCCCACCAGGCCGACCAGAGATTCACCGGGGTTCGGTGCGTGCAGAAGCCCGAAGGGAACGCTGAAGAACAGCGCTCCCCACCAGAACCCCATGCCGCGTGTGATGGTGAACTGCGCGTACCCGCGAAACATGGCTTCTTCGCAGAACCCGACGCAGAGAAACATGGCAGCCCACATGACTGCATAGCGCAGGGCAGCGATGCCCCCCATCGTGCGACCGTCGAAGGAAAGGGCGCCGAGTTGGCGGAGCACCACGACGACGGCGGAAATAGCGACGAAGCCGAAGACAAATCCGGAGACGAGGCGGATGCCGCGCGCTCGGCCCTGGAAGCCATAAGAGAGCAGCGGTCGGTGCTCCAGACGGGCCATCAGCACCGTCGCTCCAACAACGGGGAGGAACTGAGTCATCTCGATCAGCAGGCCGATGGATGGCGAGATGGGAACGCCGGCGTGCAAATGGACAAAGAGCGAGAGGGACAAGCCACAGACGACGATGAGGATCGCGCAGATCGTGGCGTAGACGAGAATGGCCCAGCCTGCCCGCAGGCCCTGCGGACCAAAGAAGAGCTTGTGGCCAGGAACGGCGGGCCGGTCGCGGACGGGAGCGTCAGAGTCAGAAGCGGGTGTCACTTCGCCCGAACGCCCGTCTCTCAAAGCGTCTCCAGCGTGTGGCCAACGCGGAAGATCGTAGCCTCGTCGAAGTGCTTGCCCAGGATTTGCATGCCGATGGGCAGGCCAGCCTTCGATTGTCCACACGGAACCGAGACGCCGCAGATGCCGGCCAGGCTGGCGGTGACGGTGTAGATGTCAGCCAGATACATGGCCACCGGATCGTCGGACTTTTCGCCAAGCTTAAAGGCAGGCGTTGGCGCGGTAGGCGTGAGGATCGCGTCGACCTCGCGGAATGCTCGGAGGAAGTCCTCGGTAAGCAGACGGCGAACCTGCTGCGCCTTCCGGTAGTACGCGTCGTAGTAGCCGTGGCTGAGAACGTAAGTGCCGAGCAGGATGCGTCGCTTCACTTCGGCGCCGAAGCCCAAATCCCGCGTCCGCCGGTACATCACAGCCAGCGTGTCGGACTGCGGCGCGCGGAAACCGTAGCGGACGCCGTCAAACCGAGCCAGGTTGGCACTGGCTTCAGCCGTAGCGATGACGTAGTACGTGGGGATGGCGTAACGCGTGTGCGGCAATGAGATCGGCTTGATCTCGGCTCCGGCAGCACGCAGCTTTTCGATACCGGCTTCGATCGCCGATCGCACTTCGGGGTCCAGACCCTCGGCGAAGTACTCGGCGGGAACGCCGAGCTTCATTCCATTCACGCCGCCGTCGAGGTTCGCAGTGTAATCGGGCACCGGCAGCGGCGAGGAGGTCGCATCCATGATGTCGTGACCGGCGATGACGCCGAGCACAGTCGCGGCATCGCGCACGCTCGCGGCAAACGGGCCGACGCGATCCAGCGATGACGCAAAGGCAATCAGGCCATACCGCGAGACGCGCCCATACGTGGGCAGCACGCCGACGACCCCACAGAACGATGCCGGCTGCCGGATCGATCCGCCAGTATCGGTGCCGAGCGTCGCCACGGCCATGCCTGCGGCCACCGCTGCGGCGGAGCCACCGCTGGACCCGCCTGGCACGCGATCGAGCGCGTGCGGATTGTGCACCGGCCCGTAGGCGGAGTTTTCGTTGGACGAGCCCATGGCGAACTCGTCGCAGTTGAGCTTGCCCAGAAAGATGGCGCCCGCATCGGCGAGCTTCTTCACCGACGTCGCGGTGTAAGGCGGGTGATAACCTTCGAGGATCCTCGAACCGGCGGTCGAGGCAAAGCCTTCGAGAGTGAGGACATCCTTGATGCCAAAGGGAACGCCGGCCAGCTTTGGCAGCGGATCTCCTTTGGCGGCGAGCGAATCGATGCGAGCCGCCTGGGCCAGTGCGTGGTCGTTGTCGACGCTGAGATACGCGTGGATCTTCCCATCCTCGCCCGCGATGCGCGCCTGGTAGATTTCCGTCAGTGCCCTCGCGGTCGTCTCA
The DNA here is from genome assembly GCA_035545435.1 of Acidobacteriaceae bacterium. Lineage (GTDB taxonomy): Bacteria > Acidobacteriota > Terriglobia > Terriglobales > Acidobacteriaceae > Palsa-343. The sequence continues at coordinate 4,814 of DASZYN010000567.1, forward strand.
CCCCTGGCAATGGCGGAGCGGATGCCGTCAATGGAAGCGGCGGCGGCCGTGGTCGCCCTGCTCATCGCTCGATCACCTTCGGCACTTTGAAGAAAACGGAGTCCGTCTCCGGGGCGGAAACCATAACGGCTGCGCGGTCGAGACAGGGCCGGACTTCATCGGCGCGCAGAACGGATTGTTTCTCGGACGGCACATCCGAAGCGGAGGCGAGGACCTCGGAGACCTGGGCCATCGGCTCGACCTGCGCGGTATCCAGTTCACCCAGCTGCGCGACGTAATCGAGGATGGCGTTGAGGTCGCGACGCATGCGCGGCTCCTCGTCGGCTGTCAGCTCGAGATTAGCCAGCTCGGCGACGCGGCGCACATCATCCAGGGAAACTCGTTCCGTTTCGGGCATGGTTCCAGTTTAACCGGCACGCCACAGGACGGCCGAACAAGGCTGTTGACAGACGCGCGTAGCCAGGTACAATCTGCCCCATACCGAATGCCAGATGGCTTCTGAACACCCCATGAATACGGTTTGCCAGCATCCTAAGGTCCGCGTTGTGGCGCGCGAGGAAGATGTCGAGTTCGTCGAGTGCCTGGACTGCGGAGAGGTCTTCGACTCCAACGAGTTTCGCGACATGCAGATTGAGGACACGCAGGACGAGGAAGAGACGGCCTGAATTCTCTCTGACGTCCTTCGCTCCGCGCAGGATTTCCCTGCGGGCCCGGACGTCCGCAAATCGTCTCAATCTACCTGGCAATGCCCAGCACTTGCTGCGGCGTCCAACCCTGTCCGCGCAGGGTGCGGATAGCCAGCGCATCGTGACGCTTGGCAAGGCGTTCGCCGCGTTCGTCGAGGACGAGGGGGCAGTGGTACCACTGTGGCTCGAGCCAGCCGAGCGCCCGATAAATCAGGATCTGGCGAGCGGTGGAGAGGAGCAGGTCGGCACCCCGGACAACTTCCGTGATCTGCATCGCGTGGTCGTCGGCGACTACCGCCAGCTGATATGCGGGAACACCGTCACGGCGCCAGACAGGAAAGTCGCCAAAGTCCTGGCCTGCGATGTATCGCTGAGGGCCGAAGTGGCCGTCGTGGAAAGCTACTACCTCTCCATCGGGAACTCGAAAGCGCCAGTTGACGCCCGCAGGACGATCGCGTCGCGCCTCTAACTCCGGAGAATCGGGCGTTGGGCGGCAGGTGCCGGGATACATGGGCCCTTCGTCGCCTTCCATCCGCAACGATTTGCGGTCAGGTCCGTCTTCATGGGGTGCCTGTGCCATGCCGCTGAGCTCGCGGCGAGAGCAAGTGCAGGGATACAGGGAACGTCGCTCCAGAAGCTGCCGCCACACCCTCAGGTAATGTTCGCTCCGCTGACTTTGAGAATAAGGGCCGAATGTCCCACCAACATCCGGCCCTTCCTGCCAACGGATGCCGAGCCAGTCAAGGTCCTCGAGCATCGCATCGACGAGATCCGCCTTCGAACGTTGCGGATCGAGATCCTCGTTGCGCAGAACCAGCGTTCCTCCGGCATCCCGCGACCGTATAAATGCGGTCCAGAAAGTGCGTGCGTGTCCAGCGTGCAGCAATCCGGTCGGCGAGGGCGCGATGCGTCCGCGATACCGGTTGGGAGATTCGCTCACGCCGACAGTTTAGCGGCCCGAGCCCTGCGTCAGGCGGCGCGATCGGATTTGCTGCGCTTCTTCACCCCATCGGCAATGCTGAACACCGGAGCGGATCTCTTCGGTCGCGGATCTTCCGACGGAATCGCGTATTCGAACAGCAGACCAATTCCCTGCCCCAGGTAAATCGTGGCGAAGACCGCCGGTGCTCTCCATGCCGAGCGGAATCCATGAATCGAGCCGATCTGCATGGAGGTCAGCAGGACCGCGATCGGGATCATTGCGATGGGCGCAGCTACAAGGGCGGCCAGCATGTGCGGCAGCCGAACCCAGGCGACGATGGCAAGCGTTACAGCCAGCAGAACGGTGAGCGGCGCGATTTCGGCAAGCGAGGAGCATTCCGGATGCTTCCGCATCCAGTGGCTGGCGCCGCGTCCGTGGCGGAACATTTCAACGAACAGCCTGTGGAGTTTCTGGGGTGGCTGTTCATGGACGGCCAGGCGCGGGTCGCAATAGGCGCGAATGCCGGCGCGGTGAGCACGTTCATTGAAATCCAGACCAGTGCAAGCGTCGAAAGTTTCATCGAAGAGGCCCACTTCTTCGAACACGCTGCGCCGGAAGACGCCGACAAAGCCCGGGGGTTCGAGGAAGCCAGCCAGATCGGGCGGAGCAGAGCTGCGGCCGAGCCGGGTGGAGCGCGCGTGCGCAATGGCCTCGCCCATGCGCGTCTCGGGATCGGCAAGCAGAGGCTGGGGACGGCACAGGCATCCGGCTCTGGTGGTCTCCAGAATTTCCGCTGTGTCCGCCAGCAGGTTTTTGGATGGAATCGAGCAATGCCCAGAGAGAAACACCATAGCGTCGCCGGATGCGGCGCGAATACCGGCGTTGCGTCCAGCCGCGACGGTGCGCTTCGGGTTGTCGATGACCCGCACGCGTACGCGACGATTGCTGAAGCGGCGGCGAATCATATCCCCCGTCCCGTCGGTGGACCGTCCGTCGACAACAAGAATCTCGTACAGCTCGACTGGATAGTTTTGCTCCAGCAGCTGATGGATGAGCCCAGGCAGCATTTTCCGTTCGTTGCGAACGGAAATAATCACGGAGAGATAAGGCAGCATTCGACGTCCTCTTTGTACGTCTTACTGCTTGTTCGATGCTCGTTTATACCATTGAAAATCAACATCTAACGCCTGTT
>DASZYN010000568.1:0-1606 GCA_035545435.1 Acidobacteriaceae bacterium
CTGGTGCACAGTTGCCCAAACAGCGCCGACTGCTGATCCCCCGCAATCCCCGCGATCGGCACAGCCGCCGGACCCAGCGCCGCCGTCACCCTTCCCACTTCTTCCGACGACCACACCACCTCCGGCATCATGCTCGCCGGCACGCCGAAGATCCGCAGCAGTTCCTCGTCCCAGCGGTCTTCCACAATGTTGTAGAGCAGCGTCCGCGACGCATTCGTCCGGTCGGTCACATGCCGCTTGCCTTCGGTCAGATTCCATATCAGCCAGCTGTCCACGGTCCCAAACGCCAGCTCTCCGCGCTCCGCTCGCGCTCGCAGGCCGTCAACGTTCTCGAGCATCCACGCAATTTTGGTTGCCGAAAAATACGGATCGAGCAGCAGCCCTGTCTTCGCCCGAATGGTCTCTTCGACGCCTTCTTCGCGGAGCCGCGCGCACATCGGCGCAGTGCGACGATCCTGCCAGACAATCGCGTTCGCGACCGGCTTGCCTGTCTTCCGATCCCACACAATCGCCGTCTCGCGCTGATTCGTGATCCCCAGTGCGACCACATCGCGCGGGGTCGCGCTCACCTTGCCCAGCACGTCCACCGCCGCGCTCAGCTGCGACGTGAGAATGTCGATGGGATTGTGCTCCACCCACCCCGGCTGCGGAAAAATCTGCGGGAACTCATGCTGCGCCACGCCCGCAATGTTCCCCTGCTTGTCAAAAAGAATCGCCCGTGAACTCGTCGTGCCCTGATCCAGCGCTAAAACATAAGCCATCGCGAATCACCCGCAACAGGATAACGGGTGTCGCGAAAACCTGAATTTGAAGGTCGAAAAAGAAAAGTCCGTACCGATCTAATTCGCGGGATTATCCTGCGAATCATCACCGTGCCTTATCAAATCCAGGACTTCGAGCGCGAATACGCCGGCAAATCCAATGACGACCTGCTCCGCCTCGCCTGGGCTCCGCAGGATCTGGTCGACGATGCAAAAATCGCGCTGCAAACGGAGATGGGCCGCCGCGGACTCAAGAGCGCCGATATTGATGCAGCTCGTTTTGAGAAGGAAAGAGAGGAGGAACGAGAGGAGCGAAAGGCCGCCAACCGGATGCTCCAGACCCAGTGGCGTGGAATCGGTTTCCAGCGATTCTGCAAATGGGATCGAACTTACGATCCCGACTCACAAACCGAAGAGTTCACCACGACTCGGTTCTTCATTCTCTTCCAGCTGCCGCTCATTCCCCTGGCCACCTTCCGCGTTCGCCGCAGAAAAGGCATCTTCCAGAAGCTCCACATCCTTGAAACGCTACCGCTCAACTGGGCTCAGGTCCTCTGGGTGTGGATGCTGACCTTACTCGCAATCCTGGCCCTTTTTCTCCTTGCACGCTACGGCCTGCCGCTGCTCGACCGGCACAAACCCTAACAGCTAAGAGCTAGCACCTAAAAGCTGCCTCACCACATCCGCCGCGCCCTTCAGCGCCCCATCCAGCGCCGACGCATCCTTCCCGCCGGCCTCCGCCATGTCCGGACGGCCGCCGCCCGATCCGCCCACCTTCTTCGCGATCTCGCCGACGACTTTTCCCGCCTGCACTTTGCTGGTCAGGTCTTTCGTGACGCCAACGA
>DASZYN010000569.1:0-9382 GCA_035545435.1 Acidobacteriaceae bacterium
AAGGTGAACCCCGACGACCTGCTGTTCGACGATAAAGGGCTTCCGAAATGATCGTCGACTCATCGGCGATCGTGGCCATCATTCGCCAGGAGCCGGAAGCCGCCGAGTTCGCTCGGACGATCGCCCAGAATGGCTGTCGCCTGTCGGCAGTCAATTATGTGGAGGCGGCGGTAGTCATCGACAGTGTCCGCGACGCGGTCGTCAGCCGGAAATTCGATGAGCTGATTCGCGAGAGTGAAATATCCATCGAGCCGGTCACCGAAAGTCAGGCGCGCATCGCTCGCGAAGCGTATCGCGACTTCGGCAAAGGCAGTGGCCATCCGGCGCAGCTCAACTTCGCCGATTGCTTCGCTTATGCGCTCGCCAAAGATTTTGCCGAGCCGCTGCTCTTCAAAGGCCGCGACTTCTCACAGACAGACCTGACTCCCGCCCTTTGAGCGGCTCAGCCATCACAGCTGCGCGCTGAAGTCGACACGAATCCGTCTGCCCTGAGCACTGCTCTCCCGCGCCAGCTCAATTAGCCGCGTCGTTCGCCATGCCTCCTCCGGCGTCACTTCCAGCTCCGCCTTCCCCCAAAGCACATCGCGAACGTTCTCGTAGAATCCGCGATAGTCTCCACGCTCGGTCTTCACGCGACGTATCACCGGACTCGGTTCAGCGCACAACTTCAGCTCGCCCCACGCCGATTCAGGTTCCTCTCCAAAACCGGGAGAGTCGGGGCGCATACCGGCCTTCAGCTGCTCTTCCTGGGGATCGAGCCTCCACTTGGTGAAACTGCCCTTCGTGCCGTGGAGAATGTAGCGCGGACCCGACGCACAGGCCGACGATGTCGCCCGCAGCAGGACCGTCATCCGGCGCGGCTGCTCATACTCCAGGAAAACATCCCACGCGTCGTCGACCGCCGCGCCCTCGCGCTCCACGCGCACGTTTGCAGTCAGGCTGGCCGGTGTGCCGAAAAGTGTCAGCGCCTGGTCGATGAGGTGGGGGCCCAGGTCGAACAGGGTTCCGCCGCCGGGACCGCCGCTTTCGCGCCACACATCGCTGCGTGGCGCCGGACGAAAGCGGTCGAAATGCGATTCGAAGCTCACCAGGCGGCCCAGCTCACCGCTCGCGATCACCTGTCGCACCGTTTTGAAGTCGCCATCCCAGCGACGGTTCTGATACGCCGTCACGGTGAGATTCCGGTGGCGCGCCATCGTGATTAATTTGGCCGCCTCTTCCGAGGTCAGCGTGAAGGGCTTGTCGATCACCACATGCCGCTGCTCGTGGAGGCACTGCTTCGCCAGTTCGTAATGGGAGTAACTGGGGGTCGCGATCACCACCAGCTGAATGCCCACGTCGGCGAGCATCTCCTCGACGCTGCGCGCCAGATGCGCCTCCGGATACTCCTTCTTCGCGTCATCGCCGCTGCGCTGCACGACGGCGGCGAGTTCCAGTCCTGGCGTTGCCTGAATCACGGCGGTGTGGAAGATGCGTCCTGCCAGCCCGAAGCCAACAACGCCGACTCTGATCGGTTCTGTCATAGGGAGCATTATCTACGCTCAGACGGCTGCGCTGGACTTCAGCATCTGCTCGGCGTGCCGCAGAGAGGTTTCCGTGACCGTCGCTCCGGAGATCATGCGCGCGATCTCTCCTGCGCGCTCCTGCGCGGTCAGCAGGCGAATCGAAGTTTGCGTCCGTCGCTGCTTCTCCTGCTTCTCGATCAGCAGGTGCTGATCGGCGAACGCGGCGATCTGCGGCAGGTGGGTGATGCACAACACCTGCTGGACGCGGGAGAGCGCCTTGAGCTTCTGGCCGACGGCTTCCGCAGCTCGTCCGCCGATGCCGATGTCGATTTCGTCAAAAACGAGCGTTCGCGGTACCTGCGTCCTCTTCGTGCGCCCCCGCGATACACCCTCTTCCACGCTCACCTTCAGAGCCAGCAGCACCCGCGACATCTCCCCTCCGGAAGCAATCTGGTCGAGCGGCTGCATCGGCTCGCCCGGGTTCGTCGCGATGCGGCATTCGACCGTATCCCAGCCATGCGCCGTCCACGCGGTTGGATCCTCGTCCACCGCCACCGCGATCGAGAAACGCGCCTTCATCGCGAGATCGTTGATCTGCGACTCGGCCAGCTTCTCCAGTTTCTTCGCCGCCGCGGTGCGTTCGGCGGTCAGCGCGCGTGCCGCTGTTCGATACGCATCGGCAGCCTTGGCCAGATCGGCGCGCAGCGTTTTCAGGATTTCGTCGCGGTTCTCGATCTCGGCAAGCTTACGGGCAGCTTCCTCGCCGAATGCGATGACTTCAGCCAGCGTCCCTCCGTATTTGCGCTTCAGCCGGTCGAGCAGCGCGAGCCGGTCTTCAATCGCGGCAAGACGTTCCGGACTTGCATCGATGCGTTCGGCATAATCGCGTACCGTCGCGCTCACGTCTTCAACCACGGCGCGCGCCGAGGCAATCTGCTGGACCGATTCGCTGAAGGACGCGTCATAACGCGCGAGTTCTTCCAGATGCTTCTGCGCGGCCTGCAGGGTCGATTCCGCCGACGCATCGCCTTCGTAGAGTGCATCGGTGACGGCGGTCGCCGCGGCGTGCAGCTTTTCGGCGTTCATCAGAACACGGCGTTCTGTCTCGAGAGATTCGTCCTCGCCCGCCTCAGGCGCCGCGGATTGAATCTCGCGCGCCTGGAAACTCCACAAATCGGCGAGGCGCAGGCGATCCTGCTCATCTTTCTCGAGCTCGGCGAGGCGATCCTGAATCGCACGCCAGCCGGCAAAGGCTTCGGCCGTGGCGTCGGTGGAAACGCCGCCGAACCGGTCCAGAAGTAGCCGCTGCTGCCCGGGATCGAAGCCGGACAGCGTTTCCGACTGCGCATGAACCAGTGCCAGTTCGGGCGCAAGGGCACGCAGAACCGCAACCGTCGCAGGCTGATTGTTGACGTAAACGCGGCCTTTGCCGTCGGCCAAAATTTCGCGCCGCAGGATGACCTCGTCGCCATCGATGTCGATGCCGTTCGACTCAAGGACCTGCTCCGCGCCGGGAGTCGCTTCGAAGACGCAGGAGAGAACCGCGCGGTCCGCGCCGTGGCGGACGATCCCAGATGAGGCCTTCTGCCCCATGAGCAGCGCGAGAGCGTCCACCAGGATGGATTTGCCGGCGCCGGTTTCACCGGTCAGCAGGTTCAGCCCGGGTCCAAACCCGGCGATGGCGTGATCGATGACCGCGTAGTTTTCGGCTCGAAGTTCGAGCAGCATGGAATTCAGGGTACAGGGTACAGGGCGCAGGGTACAGAGTTCAGGCTTTGGATTTGGTCGGGGCCACGAGCAGATAAACGGTCAGCGAACCTTCCCCGATCAGCCCGATCAGCATCGGAAGCAGTCCGAGGTGCCGGACCAGAGGCGGCCACAGAAACGTCAGCCACCCGACACCCGCCAGAGCGACCAAAAAACCAAGCCAGCGTGGAAAGAATCGCGACCGAAAAATGAGATATCCAAGCAGCAGGCAGTAGAAGCCAAAGATCAGAATGCCCCTGAAGTGAAAGGGTGAGCGATGCAGCGCCTCCAGCGCGCCCACCGTACAACCCGCCAGGCTGATCGCCGCCGCAATCAGCGAGAGTGCCGGGTTCACCGGCTTCAGGATCAGATACAGAAGAATCGTGACGACGACGTAGCAAGCCGTGCCCATGAGATTGCCGGCATCGCTCAGCGGCCTCGAGCGAGCAAAAGCAGCGAACACACCCACGACGATGGTCAGCAGATAAAAGACACCAGCGAGCCTGGCCTGCAATTGGGACACACGCGCCACCCTTCCGGGGCCAGAGGATCGAGGGAGAGCCTGCCGTTTCCATACGGACAGCACGCGCTGATAGTTCCCAAAGGCGTGCCCTGAATTCGCCATCGCCGCATCTGATTGCAGCAGCTAAACTGCGGCCATGCGGGCCCTCTCTGCTCTTTGTCTGCTCCTCACATGTTGTTCTGCCTGGCCTCAGTCCCCCACACCACAACGGCCTCTGCTCATTGGCTACATCACGCGCATCTCCTCCGGCTCGGATTTCGACGTCAACGGCGTACGCATTCTTTGTGGAGGCGAAACACGGATTCAATCGCCGGCGCGGGGCGATGCCTCATTTATTGACATGGGATGTTTTCGCACTCCCCCGGTTGTGGGGCAGCGGGTAGAAGTCTACGGACATCGGAAGAAACAACCGAATGCCGTGGTCGCTGAACGGATCGACATAAAACGGATTCATCATGACGACATTTCCGGCTGGGCGTTGATCGACGCCATTGCCGATCCAGACCCCTCCGCGCCCAGGGTAGTCCGCATTCGCGCAGATGGTTACTGGATGACGATCACGCCCAGGACCCGCGTTGCTTTCAATGATCCGCTGCATTCGATCTCAGACGTGATGACAAATGTCTGGGTGCGATACAGCGCGAAGCCCGGCCCCGACGGGACTTATGCAGCACAGAAAGCAAAATTCTTTCAGAACTCGATAACCGAAAACCAGGACGCGAAACGCGCCAAAACGGATTACGATCCGGCGACAGTCCCGGCAAATGCGAAGCAGAATGCGCTGGCCGCTACCATCGAAGGCCCCAATCCAAAACAAATGGCTCCCTGGCCGGACGAAGCGATGCAACACCGCGTCTCCGCAATCGGACACAAACTGGTGCCTTCCTGGGAAAATAAGCTTGCGGACAGCGATCCTACAAAAATCAATTTTCGCTTTCAAGTCACAAGCGGTCACGGTTGGCCACTGCCAATCGCACTGCCCAGCGGCGTCGTCCTGGTTCCTCACGAATCGGTCGAACGTATGCAAAACGACTCGCAACTTGCCGCTATCCTTGCCGATGCCATGGCCTGTGTGCTGGAAAAGCAGTACTTCAGAATGTCAGGAGCGAACAACGGTATCACCGCCGGCACTGGCACCGAAGTCGCGACGATTCTGTTCTCTCCCGCTTGGGGCGCAGCCGTTACCAGTGTCGCGGCCAAGATTCACAGGGATCAGCGTCAAAGTGCCCGGGTGAGCCTGGATCTCATGCACGATGCCGGTTACGACGTGGACGAAGCCCCAAAGGCATGGTGGCTGCTCGACTCCAGAAAACCACAGCCGCTGGAAGAAATCGCAATGCCGGATCGCGCGGCTTACTTGTATCGGGTGCTGGGTGAAGTGTGGGGCGGAACCCCCGGCATGGCGCAAAGTGGCACTGGAGACGAATGAGACGCCCTACGCCTTCGGCGCAGGCAGTCGAACGACAAACTCCGTCTTCCCCGGCTCCGACGTAAATCCGATGCTGCCGTTGTACTGGGCGGTCACAATCCGTTTCGCGATGTCGAGTCCCAGCCCGGTTCCCACACCCGGCGGCTTCGTCGTGTAGAAGGGCTGAAAAATCTGCTCGCGAATCTCAGGGTCGACCCCGGCCCCCTGGTCGGCTATGCCCACGCAGAGGTTGCCGTTTTCACTCCAGGTACGAATGCGAATCTTCGATCCTTCCGGAGCCGCGTCGATCGCGTTATCGAGCAGGTTGGTCCATACCTGGCTCAGTCCCGTACCGCGCGTCTTGATCTTCGGCAGATTCGGATCGAAGCTCTTTTCGATCGTCAGTGACTTGTGCCGGAATTTGTGGCCGAGGATGGTCAGCGTGCTGACGATGTTTTCGTGGACGTCGATAACATGCTCGCCGTTCTTGTCCTCGTAGGCGTACTTCTTCACGGCGACCACCAGATCGGTGACGCGGCCAATGCTCTCCTCGATCGTCGTGAGCTGCTGCATGGCAGAGATCAGCGCTTCCAGCCAGTTGAGCGCCACCTGCAGGGTTTCACCGGGGAAAGCGCCCTGGGCGCACGCGATATCGTTGCGTCGCCAGCCGGCAGCCACAAGGGTGGGAGCCAGCTTCCAGGCGTTGTTGACGCCGATCTCTTCCAGCCACGTACCCAGTTCCTCTTCTGCATCGGCCTCTTCAAGGCTGCTCATGGCCTGGGATTTGTCCGGGCCGAGCACTTCGCGCTGCATGTCGAGCAGGCACGTTGCCTGTTCGACCGTCAGCGGCGAACGGCAGAAGCGCATGCTCAGGTCCTGCAGGCGGGTCAGATTCTCGCGCAGCAACGCCGCGGAGCGCTTGGCTGCCGAGCCGGGGTTGTTCAGCTCGTGCATCAGGCCGGCCGCCAGCGTTCCGAGAGAAACCAGCTTTTCCTTGTGCAGCGTGCTTGCCTGGAAAGCCTGAACGCGCTGCGCCGCGGTGGCGAGCACGTTTTGCCGCACGGTGGGGCAGGTGGCCATCAACCGCCAGAAGTTCTCTTCACTCACCACCAGCAGTTGCAAATCGCGGGTGGCGACGCACTGCACGCCGGCTTTTTTCGAGCCCATCAGCAGCGGCGCCTCGCCAAAGGCCTCGCCCTCCTGGTAGCTCATCACCGGTGTTTCGGTCCCATTCAGCTCCACACGAAAGGCGCGAATCTCGCCCTCGAGGATCATGCAGAACCCGGGCACCGGCCCTCCCTGCTGCACCAGCATCGTTCCCGCGGGAACTTCCACCAGTTGCACTTCGCCCAGACAGCCCAGGTCTTCTTCCCTGAGCTTGCTGAGGATGGGAATACGGCGAATGAGCTGGGGCAGCTCCTGCGTTGTCACTGTCCTTGTTCTCAGCTGCGATTCCGCCGTCGTGCCTTCCATCTGCTCCTTTTTCCTTTAGAACTGCGCCAAAATAAAAATCAGAATTGTGCCAGATACTGATGCATCAGCTGCACCGCCATCGAACCTTCACCGACCGCGGTGGCCGCGCGCTTGACCGAACCATGCCGGACGTCGCCGGCGACGAACACGCCCGGCATCGATGTTTCCAGCAGATAAGGCTCGCGGTCCTCTTTCCAGGATTTCGGCAGCTGCCCTTCCACGCGCAGATCGCGCCCTGCAAGTACAAACCCGTTCGGATCGCGCATGATGCTCTCCGGCAGCCAGTCCGTCTGCGGCGCCGCCCCAATGAAAAGGAACAGCGACGAGGCGGGGCGAACTTCCTCCCCTTGCGGGGTTCGGATCTTCAGGCTCTCCAAATGGCTGTTCCCCATCGCTTCGACCACCTCGGCCCGCGTTTCCACCTTAATATTCGATGTGCCGGCGATCTGATCGATGAGATATTTCGACATACTGCTCACCAGCCCATCCCCGCGCACCAGCATCGTCACCTGTTTGGCCACCCGGGAGAAGTGCATGGCCGCCTGACCGGCCGAATTAGCCCCTCCCACGACAAACACCACTTCGTCCTTACACGACTGCGCTTCCGCCGGGGATGCGCCGTAATATACCCCCGAGCCGGTCAGGCGATCGATGCCGGGGGCGTCGATGCGCCGATAACAGACCCCCACCGCCACCAGGCTGACCCGACAAGAGAGCTCTGTGCCGTTGGCCAGGCGCACATGCCGGTACTGTCCATCAGCCGTGATTCCGGTTGCGCGCTGGGTGATGAATTCCGCCCCCAAACGCCGAGCCTGGTCGTAGGCCGCTCGCGCCAGACGTTCCCCGCTGATGCCAGTAGGAAAGCCCAGGTAGTTTTCGATCCTGGAGCTGCTCCCGGCCTGCCCTCCAGGAGCTTCTGCCTCAAGGACCAGTGTTTTCAATCCCTCTGAAGCGCCATACACGGCGGCGGCAAGTCCCGCCATGCCCGCGCCGGCTACCACCAGATCGTAGAAGTCCTGCTTCGCCTGGGTGCGCAGGCCCACCTTTTGGGCCAGCTCATCCTCCTGCGGCTGTACGAGCGACGTCCCGTCCTGAAACAGAACAACGGGCAGTTTGCTGTCGCCCAGGTTAAACCGTTGCAGCATCTCCACGGCCTGATCGTCGCGCTCAGGATCGAGCCAGACGTAGGGCACCTGGTTCCGCGACAGGAAATTCCGCACGCGATAGTCGAGCAGCCCGTAGCGTGGACCAACGACTCGAATGCCCTCAAAGGGCGGCTTGAACCCCTCGTTCCAGTCTTCCAGCAGGTCGTCCAGCACCGGGTAGAGGCGCTCTTCCGGCGGATCCCACGGCTTGGTCAGGTAGTAGTGGATGCGCGCCGTGTTGATGGCGCGGATCGCCGCCTCGGTATCGGCGTAGGCGGTCAGCAGGACGCGGCGAGCCTGCGGATACTGCTCCTGCACGCGCTCCAGCAATTCCACACCGGCCATGCCGGGCATCCGCTGGTCGCTCACGATCAGGGCCACGACATCGCCGCGGTCCTTGAGCTGGGCGCAGGTGTCCAGAGCCGCCTGGCCCGAACCGGCGCGCAGGATCCGGTAGCTCTGTCCATATTTGCGACGCAGGTCCTGCACCACGGCTTCCAGCACGCTGGCGTCGTCGTCCACGGCGAGGATGATGGGCCTGGCCATTCGCTTCTGCTCCTGGGTTTCTGAAGCTCCTCTACTAAATTACAGGCGCGTGGCCTTTCCCGCGAAACGCGGCGGCCCGGTCGGTCCATCGCCACTTGCCTCAGAAACGGGGCAAACCGAGGGCCAAATCGCCTCCCTGGATGCGGAACCGCCGCCCACAGGCGTGACCGCCGTCACAGGACTTTGGAGTCCCAGCGGGTTACTTTTTGTCCTGAATGATGGCAGCACCCAGGTCATCGATGAAGCCCTTTCCGGCGGCCCACCACCGGAAAGCTGCATCGTTCAACCGACGCCCTGTCGTGGCAACTCGATGCATTCACCAAGAAATGCACGGGCGGATCCTGTTCCTCGGAAACGATGACCGTCTTTTCGCACGTTCTGTTTTGGGACGTGCTTGCACCCACAAAGTCTTCGGGCCCTATCCCGTCGACGCACGATTTTGAGGAAGCGGAACTATGAACAAGCTGATCCTTGCTGATAACCAGGCCATCTACCGAGCCGGAACCGCCAAAATTCTGGCGATGGAAGATGACTTCCGCATCATTGCCCAGTGCGCCGAGGCCGACCGCCTCTTTCCCGCCATCGACACCTTCCGCGGTGCGATTCTCGTCTTCGCCTCCGCGCTGAAGCTCGACCCCCAGACCCTGGTGCCGCGCGTGGCCGCCGCCGGCAGCCGCAGCATCGTCATCGCCGAAAACGGCGAATCGGTGCAGGCGTGGTTTAACTCCGGCGTTCAGGGAGCTGCCCATCGTAACGTGACCGGCCCTGCCCTGATCGACTGCGTCCGGCATGTCGGCGCCGGCGACCGCAATGTCCGTGCTGCCGGCGTGGATCTGCCCGTGACCGAAGACGACAGCGTCGGCTCTCGCGTCCGCGACCGTCTCACGCCCAAGGAACTGAAGATCGTCGCGTTGATTGTCCAGGGCTGCAAGAACAAGGAGATCGCCGTCCGCCTGAACACCACCGAGCAGGTCATCAAGAACTACCTGCGCAGTGTTTACGACAAAACCGGCGTCTCGGATCGCCTGGAGCTGGC
>DASZYN010000570.1:0-10294 GCA_035545435.1 Acidobacteriaceae bacterium
TCCATCCGTTCGAGGACGGCAATGGCCGCATCGCGCGCGCCATCGCGGATATGATTCTCGCCCGCTCCGAGCACAGCCCGCAGCGCTTCTACAGCATGTCGGCGCAGATCCGGCAGGAACGCAAGGCTTATTACGAGATCCTCGAAGCCACGCAGAGAGGCGATCTCGACATCACGCCCTGGCTGGAGTGGTTCCTCGCCTGCCTGGGGCGCGCCTTCGATCGCGCCGAAACCATTCTGGCAGCCGTGCTGCACAAGGCGCGCTTCTGGGAGCGTTTCGCCGCAGTGTCCTTCAATGACCGGCAGCGGAAGATCGTCAACCGGCTGCTCAATGGCTTCGAGGGCAAGCTGACCTCATCGAAATGGGCCAAACTCGCGCGCACCTCGCAGGACACCGCTCTGCGCGACATCGAGGACCTCATACGGAAAAAGGTGCTGCTCAGGGATTCAGCCGGCGGACGAAGCACCTCCTACTCGCTTGCGCCCCTTAAATGAACCAACGTTTCCCTCCATCCGCCTCCCGTCTCGTGCGGTGAATACAGCCTCTAATCTCCGCATATTATGCGGTGAATAAAGCCTCTTGTTTCCCCGCCGCGATAGGATGGCCCGGAGGAAAAGCCACATGAGCAAGAGCCGGCTCGAAGCCTTCAGCGACGGCGTCTTCGCCGTCATCATCACCATCATGGTGCTCGAGATGAAGGTCCCCGAGCACACCACCTTCGCAGCCCTGCGCTCCGTTCTGCCCGTCTTTCTCACCTATGTGGTCAGCTTCATCTACATCGGCATCTACTGGAGCAACCACCATCATCTATTGCACGCCTGCGAACGCGTCAGCGGCGCCATCCTCTGGGCCAATCTGCACCTGCTCTTCTGGCTCTCCCTCGTTCCCTTCGCCACGGCCTGGGTCAGCATCAGCATCGATGCTCCAGCCCCTGTCGCCCTCTACGGCGCCATTCTCCTCTGCGCGGGCACGGCCTACTACATTCTCGAACAGCGGCTCATCTGCCTTCATGGCGAAGACTCTCGCCTCGCCCGATCGGTCGGCAAAGACCGGAAGGGAATCGCGAGTGTCATTCTCTACGCAGCGGCTATCGCCGTCGCATTCCGGCATCCCCGCTTCGCCTGCTGCGTTTATGTGCTGGTTGCTGTCCTCTGGCTGATCCCCGACAAGCGCATCGAGAGGAATCTCCACGAGTGATGCGCATCAGTCCACCGCCACTGGCTGCACTGAATCCCATCCGCCGCATGGAGGTCGAACCTCATTCGGTTCTGATTCCGTACTTCTCCTCCAGAAATCGCTGCACCCGCGCCGGCAGTCCCGCCGCAATCTCCTGCCAGGTCAACAGCCCCAGCCGGGTTCGCAACGCCGCATCCTTCACCGCGCACATCACTTCGAACCATCGCTCCGCCAGATCCGGCCGCCGCCCATCGCAGATCACCACAAAGGATCCGCCCCACGCCTGCGCCGCGAGCACACACCGGATCAGCTGATACGACCGCACTACGCCGTCCCGCACCGGCAGACGATCCATATCGAACGCCTCTTCCAGATCGCGATACCGCTCCACCAGCCGCACCGGCGCTCGCTGGAAATCTCCCTCCGTCAGCTTTGCCTCGACGAGCAGTGCGCCCAGCCGCATGTCCATCTCCGTCCGGTCACACTTGCCGTTCTTCAGTGGAATCTCCGGCCGAAACCCAAACTCCGGCCGCAATCCAGCCTCGATCCCCAACAGCGCACACACGCGCGCGTTCCGCAGCACGCCCGGATAGCAGAACACATTCATCAGCAACGCATCGGAACTGCTCGCGCACTCCAGTTCATACCGTTTGCGATCCGCGGCCCGCGGAACATAACGGCTAGCGGTGTAGCTTTTCGTCAGCCGCTGCTTCCATGCGGGATTCGCCACGATCCGCGCATACGAGCTGGCGAGAAAATTCCCATGCCCTCCGCCCTCCTCTTCGCGGAAGATCACGCTCTGCGACGAGCCGAAGGAAACTTCGCGCTCCGGTTCCTCCGCTCGTACCACGTTCCGAGCGCTGATCTCTCGCCGCAGCTCGGCCGAGCTCAGTGCTCGTCTCTCTGACGAATCTCTGCTCATCGCCGCTACCGTGACAACGCGATGCTGATGGCCAGCAGGCAGAGAGCCGCCCCTCCCACCGAGACGTAGCAGCGAGGAAGCTTCACGGAAGGTCCCAGGGGAATCCAGCGCGTATGCCACCAAACGTCTCCCGCGAGCAGGTCCGTCAAGCTGCTGGGGTAATGCCAGTTGAGGACAAACCAAAGAAAGTCTTCAAGGATGCAAATCGCCAGAAACGCCGAAAAGAAGAACAGGAGGTCTGCGATGGGGTGATCGCTGTGCGACGATGCCGCGAACCTGTGGACGATGCCGATCCGGTACTGAGCCCACAGCACGATGGGCAGGAGCGCTCCGAAGACCAGGAAATGATACGAGGTGACATACGGCTTATCGATCCATCGGACCACGGCGGTTCCGGCCAAGAGCTTCCTGCCCCAACCCACCTCGTCGAAAGCCGACGCCCATCCTCGATCTTTCTCGATCACGATCTCAATCAGGGCCAGAACGGAGCTCAGGACCGTAACGTCCGTGACCCAAAACGCGATTTCCCCTAAGAATTGCCCCATAGCGCCCATAGAGAATAACAGCGAGTTTCCGTCAGAGGCCATTGCGATTCCGCAGCGTCCGGAAATTCTGCTGAAGAATTCGCGCCAGCGATAGCGTCAGCGCGTCTGCTTCTCCAGCAGCGCCCCCAGCGCCTCCCACGTGCGCGCACCATTCGTGCGCCGCGCCGCATACGCCACATACCCATCCGGCCGCACCAGTCGAATCCCCGGCGCCTCTCCCGCCCGCACTTCCAGCACCTCCGCGAACGCCGCACGCAGCATCTTCACTCCGTCGTCCTCCGCGCTCACATCGCCGCCCAGCATCAGCAAAAACCGGCTCCCGATTCCGCCGCCGCGCAGCGACTCATCGAAATACCGTTCTCCCGATCCCTCCACGATCGGGCTCCCTCCATACGCGATCCCCAGCCCCGACAATCTCTTCACAAAAGCGTGCTGGAACAGTCCCAGGTGCGAGACCGTCGGGATCACCGCGTCGCGCACCACCTGCGCCAGCTTGTTCGTCGTCCCCAGCCCCTTCGTCATCAGATCCGTCATCTCCACCACGCTGCGGATCGCCGGCAGTCGCTCAGCCGCATAGCTGTCGAGCAGCGTCTCGTTGCCGTGCCCGCGCAGGAAAAGATCCAGCTTCCACGCCAGGTTCCACGCATCGTGCAGCCCCGTATTCATCCCCTGCCCGCCAAACGGGCTGTGAAGATGCGCCGCATCGCCTGCGATGAACATCCGCCCCACGCGCAACTGTTTTGCATGGCGATGATGGATTCGGAAATAGCTGCTCCAGTGCAGTTCCGTCGCTTCGATTCCCTCAGGGGCCCGTTCCCGCAGGACCCTCTGCGTCAGTTCCAGGCTCGGCGCCTGCCCCTCCGGTTTCTCGACGGTCGCCACCACTCGCCACCGCGTCGCGTCCATGGGGAACAACGCCAGCGGTCCCAACTCGCTGGGGCACAGCAGCAACTCGCTCGCAGTGCGGAACGCATTCGTCTCAATGTCCGCCAGCATGAATTCGGGGCGATATTCCCCGCCCTCAAGCTCCACCCCGAGCCCGTGCCGAACCTTGCTGCGCGCGCCATCGCAGCCCACCACGAACGACGCCGTCACCACCGCAGACTCTCCCTTGCGATCGACCCTTGCCTCCACACCCCCGTCCCTCTCCTGCGCCGAGACGAACGCCGTCTCATACTCGATCGTCCCGCCTCGTTCCAGAAGATCGTTCGCCAGGATGGCTTCCGTCACGTTCTGCGGCACCATGGCGACAAACGAATACGGCGTTGGCTCGGGCTCGAACGGCAGCTCGGTCAGCGTCCTTTCATGTGACGTTACTTCCACTCGCGTGACACGGTTCGCCTTCCGCAGAAACGGCCCGACAACGTCGGCCATGTCGAAGATCTCCAGCGTCCGGGGAAAAATCGCCAGTGCCTTGGAATGCTCTGACTGTCCTGCCCTCTCCTCAATCAGCCGCCACCGTAGCCCACGCCGCGCACATTCATTCGCCAGAAAGAGCCCAACTGGACCGGCTCCAACGATCAGCACATCCGTATCGTTCGCACTATTCGGGGCCGTTGTCTCCATTTCCCTTTAGAGCACCAGACCTCCGGCAGAGTTTCATCCTCCGCGCCACTTGTCTGCACTTCTCAGCGTCACCACAGACTAGAATTGAGTCTTCGGACCGCTCGCGTGATCGCCACCGTCTCCACCACCGCTCCCGCCACTCACCCGCCAGCGGCGCTGCGCCGCTTCGCGTGGGGCGTTCTCGCTTACAACGTCGCTGTCATCGTCTGGGGTTCCGCCGTTCGCGCCACCGGCTCCGGCGCCGGCTGCGGCGATCACTGGCCCCTCTGCAACGGCACCGTTGTGCAGCATCATCCGGGTCTCGCTACACTCATTGAACTCGCTCACCGCGCCACCAGCGGCATCGACCTCCTCTGCGTTCTCGCGCTCCTGTTCTGGACGTTCTACTCCGTGCCGCGCCGCCACCTCGCCCGCGCCTTTGCCGTTGCCGTTCTCGTTCTCACCCTGAACGAGGCCTTCCTCGGCGCGCTCCTTGTCCTCCTCGGCCATACCGCGAACGACACCTCGCCGTCACGCGCCGTCTACCTCGGCCTGCACCTCACCAACACCCTCCTCCTCCTCGCCGCTCTTGCCCTCACCGCTCACTTCTTGTCCCGCCGCACCGCCGTGATGCGTGGAATCGTCGCCCTCCGTACCGCGCGCCTTGCGATCACCGGCCTCATCGTCACCCTCATCGTCGGCGTCACCGGGTCACTCGCGGCCCTCGGCGACACACTCTACCCGGCACACGATCTCCTGAACGCCATCGCGCAGGACTTCTCCCCCGGCAGCTCCTGGCTCCTCCAGATTCGCTGGCTCCATCCCGCCATCAGCCTCATCGCCGGCGCCTTCATCGTCTGGCTCATCGCCCGCAGCGTGCGCAGCCCGCACCGCCCTCTCGCTTATGCTGTCCTCGCACTCCTCGCCCTCCAGTACCTGCTCGGCATCGGCGACATCCTGCTCCTCGCGCCTACCTGGATGCAGATGCTTCATCTCCTCGGTGCCGACCTGCTCTGGATCGCTCTCGTCGTCCTCTCAGCTCGCCTCTGTCTGGTCGCCCGCGCCGGCCCTTAGAACTCCTGGACCGTATCTGTCTCGGAGATCAGGTCAAATCGGCGAATCAATGGCTGCCCCGGTGCCCTATGCGCGAAAAAACCGGAATCCAACGGGTCTTCAAACGCCCCTCAATCGTCTCCACAGGCATTCATTGATGGACCTCCCTGGTGCCGAAGATTCTCCGTGATCTTCGGCGCCCTTTTAGTGGGCAGGGCTGCACTCGAAGAACCATCTGACGCAACCGACTACCGGCTGCCAGTTACTGTTTGGCTTTTCACCCACACCCGCGAAACCGCCCGCAACACCGCCTTCGGTGAAGCCCTGCCATCCTCGCCCGCAAACACAATCTCCCCCGCCCGTTTCGCCTGAGGCCGGTAATACCAGCGGCTGAAAAGGCACAGATAGTCCGCGATGTTTCCGCTGCGGTTCTTTCCCCTCGCGCCAACACGAGCCTCTGGCGGTGACAGCTCTGACAGCGCCGACTCCAGTCTTCGCTCGAGTTCATCGCGCGTCGCCAGCGTTGTCACGACCGAACCCTCGAGCGGAACCGGCTCCTGATTCGGCGTCGGGTGCGCGAACAGCGACGACGAGCCGGCCGCTTCGTTCGGATGCCGTATCCCCACAACCGAGAAAAGCGCCGGTCCGCGCAGTGATCCACACTTGAGCAAAAACAGCTCCACATGCTCCGCCTCCGCGGACGCCTGCACGATCACGCCATCCAGGTGCGCGAGCGCATGCACCGCCTCAGGTGCCTCGGCCGCAACGACTTCCGCCCTGGCCAGCCTCGAATGAATCTCCGCCGCCCGCTCAAACTCCATCAATCCTGACGCGGCATCGCGCTCCGCCTTGAGTGCCTCTACCACGCTCTGCCCGCGCGTCCGCAAAAACGTCCGCACCGCCGCAGCCTCTTCGGCATAACGCTCATCCGTGCATCCCCGAAAACACGGCGCGAGGCATTTTTTCATCTCCGAATACACACATCCCGGAAATGCCGGATCGGGATGCAAATCGTCAACGCAGCGCCGGAGCTTAAAGAGGTCCAGCATGTCTTCGCAGAACCGCTCCGCCGCCACCCGCGACGGAAATGGCCCATACAAATCCTCCATTCCCCCTTTGGTAACTCGATTCGTTACATAAACCCGTGGATATGCATTCTCCACCGTCATCCGCAGCAGAGCCGGCGGTCTCAGATGGAGTCTCTTCCGCGCCCTCTCTCCGAACACGGTCCACGAAGCCTCATACAGTCGCAACAGAGCCTCGAAATCCGAACCCGTCGGTACATACTCGATCCGCGCCACGCGCCCCGCCAACTGCAATCTCTTTGTCTGATCCGGCCTTGGCTCCAGCAACCTGCGAATCCGCCGTCGCAGATTGGGCGTCCGGCTTACATACGGTTCCGCTCGCGCGTCCTCGCCAAACAGCGCAAACACGCCCGCCACCGCGGGAATCTCCCCCCACCTCGGCTCACTGGCACTAAACGGAATTTGGTTCGGAAACATCAAGGCTGACTCTACGAACTATACGAGCACGAGAATGCGCCTTCGTGCGAAGCCTTTCTATTCCCTGCTGGCTATTCCCCTGGCCGTGCCTTCAAGATCCCGCGATCGTCATCCCATCCACCCGCAGCGTCGGTGCCGCCGTTGACCCGCGAAACACCAGATCGCTCCCGATCGCACGAATGTTCCTCAGCATCTCCTTCAGGTTGCCCGCAATCGTGATCTCGTGTACGGGATAGGCCAGCTCACCATTCTCAATCCACAATCCGGCCGCGCCTCGCGAATAGTCCCCCGTCACCAGATTCACGCCCTGCCCCAGCATTCGCGTCACGTAGAGCCCTCGTTCCACACCCTGCAGAATCTCCTCTGCAGTTCGCATCCCCGCCTGAAGAAACAAATTTCCGGCGCCCAGATATGGATTTCCTGCCAAACCTCGTCCCGCGTTCCCCGTACTCTTCATTCCCAGCTTGCGTCCCGCGTACGTGTTCAGGATGTAGTTCCTCAACACGCCCCGCTCGACAATCACCGTTCGCCGGCTCGGCAGTCCCTCTGCATCGAACGGCGACGTGCCGAACCCACCCGGCATCGTCCCATCATCCACCACCGTCACCGACTCAGCCGCGACGGTATCACCCAGCTTGCCTGCAAAAATTGAAGCCTCGCGATAGATCGCATCGCCCGCCGCGGCGTCAAATACCGCCCCGACCAGTCCGCGCGCTACCTCCGGCGCGAAGATCACCGGCGCCTCCTGCGTCGGCACCCTGCGTGCATCCAGCATTCGCAGTGTCCGCCGCGCCGCCTCCAGCCCCACCTCTTCCGGTTGTTCGAGGCCTCTGAACGACCGCGCCTGCGAATACCAGTAGTCGCGCTGCATCTCCCCATTCACGCCCTGCGCAATAGGACTGGCCGCAATCGAACAGTACGACCACTGGTACTCGCCCGCAAACCCTCGCGAATTCGCAAACACTCGCCGCCCGGTCGTCGCGTCGAAGCTCGCCCCATCGCTGTTCACGATCCGCGTATCGGAGCTCATCGCCGCCGCCTCTGCCCGACGTGCCCACGCGATTCGCTCCTCAATGGGCAGCGAGTAAACGTCCTCGTGATAGAGACCCAGGTCCCCGCTCAGCTTCCCGAACTCGCCCTCCTCAGCAAGCCCCGCAAACGGATCCACAGAGGTGACCTGCGCCAAGCCCAGCGCACCCTGCACCAAATACTCGATTCCATCCGGCGTAAAGTCGCTCGACGAGGTGCTCGCCACCCGATACCCGTCGTCCGCCTTCATCAGCACCCGCAGCCCCACGCCGCGCGAGCCGGACTCCTTCAGCGTCTCCACCTCGCCCATCCGGACCGTGGTCGAGAATTCATCCCCCTGCCGGATCGTCACCTCGGCATCGGAAGCCCCGTTCAGAAGCGCCCGCGCCACGACGAACTCTGCCAGCTCCTGCAAATTGGTTTTTGTATCGACTGCGCTCATCATGTTTTTCCAGGAGGCGCGAAGCACATCCGCTGGTCTGTCCAGGATCGACCGGCCAGGAATTCTACCTTCCCCCCGTGCCCCCCACCGTCATCCGATCCAGCTTCACTGTCGGCATGCCCACGCCCACCGGCACGCTTTGCCCGTCCTTGCCGCAGGTTCCGATCCCCTCATCCAGCGCCAGATCGTTCCCCACCATCGACACATGCTTCAGCGCTTCCGGCCCGTTTCCGATCAACGTCGCATCCCGTACCGGTGCCGTCACCTTCCCGTCCTCGATCAGGTATGCCTCCGACGCCGAGAACACGAATTTGCCACTCGTGATGTCCACCTGCCCGCCCCCGAAGTTCACCGCGTACAACCCGCGCTTCACGCTGCGGATGATGTCCTCCGGCGCCTCTTCACCCGCCAACATATAGGTATTGGTCATGCGCGGCATCGGAATCTGCTGGTAGCTCTCCCTCCGCCCGTTGCCCGTGCTCGGAATCCCCATCAACCGCGCACTGAGCTTGTCACTCAGATATCCCTTCAACACGCCGTTTTCAATCAGCACCGTTTCCTGCGTCGCCGATCCCTCATCGTCCACGTTCAGCGATCCGCGCCGCGACGGCATCCGCCCGTTGTCTACCACGGTCACCTTGCTGCTCGCCACCGGCCGACCGACCAGACCGGCAAACGCTGATGTCTTCTTCCGGTTGAAGTCCGCTTCGAGCCCATGCCCCACCGCCTCATGCAGCAGGACGCCCGGCCACCCCGGCCCCAACACGACTTCCATCTCTCCTGCCGGCGCCGCCACCGCGCCCAGTTGCAAAATCGCCGTTCGCGCCGCTTCCTCAGCGAAGTGTTCAGGACCCTTCGCCCCGGTGAAATACTCGATCTCTACCCGGCCTCCGCCGCCCGAGCTCCCCTTCGACGTCCGCTCGCCATCTTTTGCGATCACGAAAACGCTCATCCGCGCCAGCGGCTGCGTGTCGCTCGCATAGGTCCCATCGGAAGCCGCAATCAGAATCCGCCGCAGTTCATCCGCATAGCTCGCTCGCACCTGGGTAATCCGTGGGTCATAGGCCCGAGCCGCGCGATCGGCGCGCCGCGCCAAGTCCAGCTTCACCGCCAGATCCGCGTCCAGCTCCGCCCCAGCTGCCGGATACAGATTCGGCGTCTCCGTTTCCGTGAAACCCTGCACCGGCTGCTTCGCCGGTCCGCTTGCAATCAGCGCCGCTGTCCGTGCCGCCCGCAGCAGCCGCTCCGCCGACAAGTCGTCCGTGTACGCGTATCCGGTTCGCTCGCCGCTCACCACGCGTACGCCGCATCCCGCGCTCACCCCCTGGCTTGCCGACTTCACGATCTGCTCATCGAGCCCCAGCGATGTCGCTGCCACCGACTCGAAGTACAAATCTGCATAATCGCCCCCCGCCGACAATGCCTCGCCCAGGCACCGCTCCAGCAAGCGCTCCGTGATCCCAAACTTCTCAAAGAAATACCGCTTATGCTCCACGCTTAACCCTCGTGTTCCATGATGGCGTTCGGAACTTGTCACGCGACCGCCGCCGTGCAGCTCTTATCTCTACACTAACCCTTTCGTTGCATGCCCTTCCTGATTCTTGATCAGAATTCCGGCGACAGTCGACCCACCTTCGTGCCATGCTCAGTTTATGAAGACCCTCCTCCTCCTCGGGTGTCTGCTCGCCTTGTCCGCGCCGGCCTTCGCCGCCTCCCATCATCACAAGAGTCCCAAGCAACACTACAAACACCATCATGTGAAGGTCCGCAACGGCACGCCGAACCACCGTCGCGCGGGTACATAGGCCTGGGGTCTGCTGCCTGGAGCCTGGTGCGCAGGGCTGTGGGCACTGCTCTGCACGACGTGCGCCGCAGTGCAGAGTCTTGTCTTTGTCGCCGCCAGCGAACCGCAGAGCAGCTCTCAAACTTCGTGAAAGCTGCCCCACTTCTTCGATCTTGTTCAGCGCACGGTGAGGACGAGCACCTCAACGCTGTACGGCGGCACTCGATGGTGGATGTTCGCCGATACACCGCTGAGCGTGCTGTCTACCGGCGAGATGGCTTTCGGCTGGTCGATCGT
>DASZYN010000571.1:0-2113 GCA_035545435.1 Acidobacteriaceae bacterium
GCGCACCAGGGCATTCGCCTGGCGGAGACGCTGATCGATCCGCTGCTTCTTATGGTGCGGACGTTTGGGCTGCATTTGCACACGCTGGATATCCGGCAGCATGCGCGGATTCATCGCAAGGCGCTGGAGGAATCGTCGGCCTGGTGTGCGCAGAACGGCGCGGCGACACCGACGGCGCTGAGCCCGGAGACACGGGATGTGGTCGAGACGTTTCGGGTGATCGGCGAGATCAAGAAAGGCTGCAGTCCGGAGGCGATCCGGCAGTACGTCATCAGCGGGGCTTCGTCGGTTGAGGATGTGACAGCGGTGCTGTGGCTGGCGCGGCTGGGAGGGGTCGAGGTCGACGGGCGCGGCGCTGATCCGGGATTGATGCCGGTGCCGTTGTTTGAGTCGATTGAAGACCTGCGCAATGCGCCGCGCATTTGCAAAGAGCTGTGGACGTCGCCGGGGTACGCGAAGCTGCTGGCGTCGTGGAATAACACGCAGGAAGTGATGCTGGGCTACTCCGACTCGAACAAAGACGGGGGGATGCTGACGAGCACGTGGGAGATTTTCTGTGCGCATCGGGCGCTGCATGAGGTGGCGCACGATTGTGGGATTCGGCTGCGGCTGTTCCACGGGCGGGGCGGGACGGTGGGGCGCGGCGGGGGGCCGACGCATCGATCGATCTACGCGCAGCCCATCGGGGCCTTTGACGGGGAGATTCGCATCACCGAGCAGGGCGAGGTTCTGAACTGGAAGTATTCCGATGTGGTGCTGGCGGAGCGCAATCTGGAGCTGATGATTGCCGCGTCACTCGATGCGCTGGCGCGGCCGAATGCGCTGCTGCCGAATGAACGGTATTCCGGGGTGCTGAAGCCGTCGTGGGAGGCGGCGTTTGGCGAACTGTCTGAGGCTTCGTTTGGGTTCTATCGCGAACGGATCCTGCAGGATCCGGAGGTGCTCCACTACTTTGAAGTCGCGACGCCGGTGAGCGAACTGGAGCATGCCCGTATTGGCTCGCGCCCGGCGCGGCGGCCGGGACAGATTTCGTTTGCGAATCTGCGGGCGATTCCGTGGGTGTTTGGGTGGACGCAGAGCCGTCTGCTGGTGCCTGCGTGGTTTGGAGTGGGGACGGCCTTCTCAGCATTCACGAAGAAGCCCGGCGGGCTGGAACTGCTGCGGGAAATGATGGGCGACTTTCCGCTGTTCACCGATGTGGTTCGGAATGTGGAGATGGCGTTGGCGAAGGCGGATCTGGGCATCGCGTCGCTCTATGCTTCGCTGGTTCCGGATGCGGCGCTGCGCGAGCGGGTTTTCGGCATGCTGAAAAGCGAATTCGAGCGCACGCGTGAGGCGATTCTGGCGGTGACCGGACAACAGGATCTGCTGGAGGCGAATCCGGTGCTGGCGCGGTCCATCGTGCTGCGGAATCCGTATGTCGACCCGATGAGCCTGATCCAGGTGGATCTGCTGCGGCGGAAGCGGGCGGGTGAAGATACCGATGAGGTGAACCGTGCGATCGCCGGAACGATCAGCGGGATTGCTGCGGGGCTGCGCAACACGGGTTGATCGTCAAGGGCGACTGGAATCGGAAGTAACGTCGCGTTCCAAAATGGAAAACTCGACGGCGGTTGTTACCAATGCGGGAATGCGCCTGAGAAAACCTTCATCTTTCTATTCCGGCTTCCTGCTGATGCTTTTAGGCTCGGGGTGGAGGAAGTCGTCATGCAGGCCGGACCGCCCCCCGAGGACCTTCACGCCATTCTGAGCCGCTTTCATACCTGGGCCGGGAAGAACCCGGGGAATGGAAACGGGAAAACGAAGGGGGCTGCTGAGGAAGGGATCCGCGAGATTCCGTACGAGGAAGCCATGCGCCTGCACCGCGAGCGCGAGGTTGCGCGTGGGACGCGCCGCACAGCAACGCCAGGGAAGAAGAAGGAGACAGCTGCAACTCAGGCGGCCGGCAAAGTATCGGACACAGGCTCGCCGAATCCTTCAGAGTCGCAAGAGGACTTGCCGTTGTGGGTCAGGAACCTGTCTGTGGTGCCGGATACCGAGCCGTTCATCGAACTGGGCGCCACGGCCGACGCTGTTGCCGAGCAGGAGCGTACGGCGGTCTTCGATCCTCCCA
>DASZYN010000572.1:0-2534 GCA_035545435.1 Acidobacteriaceae bacterium
TTTTGTTTGGTGAGAGTATCGACGATCGACTGCTTCACCTCATCGAGCGGCTTGGTGTGGGCGTCTTCTTTGGCTTCGGTCTGGATGATGTGGTAGCCGAAGCGCGTGCGGACGAGGCCGGAGATCTGGCCGGGCTGTTGCGAGAAGGAGGTCTGATCGAATTCCGGCACCGTGACGCCGTGCTTGATCCAGCCCAGCTCGCCGCCCTGATCTTTGCTGCCCGGGTCGTCGGAGTTCTTTTTCGCCAGTTCCGCAAAGTCTTTGCCGTTGTCCTTGCGAAGCTGATCGAGAATGCCCTGCGCTTTGGCCTTGGCGGTGGCATCGGCGTTGGGGCCGCCATTGGGATCGACCGAGATGAGGATGTGGCGAACCTTCACCTGCGGATCGACGTGGTACTGCTGCTGATTCTGGTTGTAGTACTGCTGAATCTGCGCCTGGGTGATCTGCGGCTTACCGCCGGGGATGTCGCTGTCGGTGATATTGACGTACTGAATTTTGCGCGTCTCGGGATCAGCGTCCTTGTACTTGGCGGCATTCTGCTTGTAGAAGGTCTCGAGTTCGGTGTCGGTCGGATTGATGGTCTTGCGCAGGTCGTCGGCTGACAGGACCGCGTACTGGAACTTGATTTTCGTGTCCTGCTTCAGTGCCGCGTCGCGGACCTCGGCGTCGGAGATGGTGATGCCGCCGGTAATGAGGTCGCGCAGACGATCCGCCATGATCTGCTGCTTGATGGAGGACTCGAATTTCTCAACCGTGATTTGCAGTTGATCCGAGATCAGTTCCGCGTAACGGGCATCGCCGATGTACTGGCCCTCGGGAAAGAGCACCTGGCCGAGTTGGCCCTGGTGCAGGAACCGGCGAACGTCGTCGTCGGTGGCGGTGATGCCGAGGCGGCGTGCCTCTTCGATCAGGATGTGCTGCTGCACCAGGGATTGGCCGGCCTGCTGCATGTAAATCGGCATGAGCATGTCGGGAATCTGCTGACCGCGCGCCATGCGGCGCACCGCCTGCTGGACGTCGACGACGGGGATGGTCTCCTGCGCGGGCAGAAAGCGACCGAAGAAGCCGCCGCGCCGGATGGTGGCATAGGTGTCGTTCGAGGTCGTGGTGTCGTTAAAGATGCCGGGCACCAGAAAAATGACCATGGTGATGCAGGTGGCGCCGATGATGACGCCGAAGAGCCAGCGGGTGAGGCGAGTGTCTTTTTGCAGGAAGCGAATCATGCGATGGTGACAGCCTTTTCTGTGGCAGCGCTCTCCCGCGCCGGGCCGTTGGACTCACGGGTACGGAGAGGCAGATGTCCTGAGGGCAGGAACTGCTAACAGTATAGCCGGTAGGCCGTGTCTGGGCCTGCCGGTTACCGCGGTCCCGGCGGAATGTACTCCTCAAGGAAACGCATCCGCAGGGCATTCACGTGGACCGTGGTGCCTGGGCCTTCACTGAGGGCATGCGTGCGGTTGGGATAGTCCATGAAATCGAAGGTCTTGCCGAGCGCAATCAGCCGGTTCACCAGCCGCTCCGTGCCCTGAAAGTGAACGTTGTCATCGCCGGAGCCGTGAATGATGAGCAGGTGACCGGTGAGGCCTTCAGCATGGTTGATGGGGGAGCCGTCGTGGTACCCCTTCGGATCCGTGGAGGGAAGCCCCATGTAGCGCTCCTGGTAGATGGAGTCGTACAGCGCCTCATCGGGCACCGGAGACGAAGAGACGGCCGCCCGCACCTGGCCTGGATACTGAAACATCTCGTTGAGCGTGGCCGAGCCGCCGCCGCTGTGTCCCCACATGCCCACGCGTGAGGGGTCGATGTAAGCGTGGGTCTTTTCAAACGCCGTGATGGCCTGGGACTGCTGGCGCGCGTTGAGGATCCCAATTTTCTCGTAGATGGCTCTGCGCCAGGCTCGTCCCCGCGGGGCCGGCGTGCCCTGGTTGTCGAACGCCACCACAACATAGCCCTCGCGCGCCACGGCCTTATCGAAAGTGAAATGCCATCCATCGCGCACCATGGCGCCGGCCGGCTCGCTGTAGACATTGACCAGCATCGGGTATTTCTTCGATGGGTCGAAATGCGGTGGCTTGAGGATGAAGGTGCTCAGCGTAATGCCGCCCGGGATTGCAGTGTCGGTAAATTCGATCGGCTCGGGATCGAGCGCATTCTCCTTAGCGATGAGTTGGTCGTTGTCGACCAGGGTGCGCGCCGTCTGATGGGACGCGAGGCGGACCAGTTCATAGCTGGGCGGATGCGAAACACTGGAATAGCTGTGAATGGCCCACTCGCCATTCGGCGAAGCGTCATAGGTGTGGGAGCCGGATTCGTTCTGCGGGGTGATTCGCTCGGGAGATCCTGTGCCATCGAGGCGGGAGCGATAAAGATACTGGCGGATGGGATCATCCGGTGATGCGAGGAAGTAGAAGAAGCCGTGAGCGTCGTCGAGCAGAACCGGATGGATGATGTCGGCGTCGAATTTGGTGATGCAGGCCGCTTGTCCTGTAGCGCGATCGATCAGCCAGGCATGACGCCAGCCGTCACGTTCGCTG
>DASZYN010000573.1:0-8111 GCA_035545435.1 Acidobacteriaceae bacterium
GTGCCGGCCTCGAGGGTGTTGGTGCCTTTGACCATGCTCTCGTAAATCTTCGTACGTCCTTCGACGTCATCGGATTTAACGGTGAGCAGTTCCTGCAGCACGTACGACGCGCCGTAGGCTTCCAGGCCCCACACTTCCATCTCACCGAAGCGCTGGCCGCCGGTGCGGGCCTTGCCGCCCAACGGCTGCTGCGTGATCAGCGAGTAGGGACCGGTGCTGCGGGCGTGAATCTTGTCATCCACCAGGTGGTGCAACTTCAACATATAGATGTAGCCCACCGTGGTGCGCTGCTCGAACGGATCGCCGGTGCGGCCGTCGAAAAGCTGGACCTTAAACGAGGGCGGCATCTCGACGAAAATCTCGTTCGTCGGCGGGGCCACCTTCTTGTCATCCAGCTCCTTCTTCCGAGCCCGCACATGCTTGTTGGCTTCCTCGACGGCGGCCTGGATTTCGGATTCCTCGGCGCCATCGAAGACCGGCGTGACCGCCTGGAAGCCCAGGATCGCGGCCGCCCAGCCCAGGTGCGTTTCGAGAATCTGCCCGACGTTCATACGCGACGGCACGCCCAGCGGGTTGAGCAGGATGTCGATCGGCGTCCCATCATCCATGAAAGGCATGTCTTCTTCCGGCACGATGCGGGCGATCACACCCTTGTTGCCGTGGCGGCCCGCCATCTTGTCGCCGACGGAGAGCTGGCGCTTGGTGGCGAGGTAAACCTTGACCATTTCGAGCACGCCGGAGGGCAGCTCGTCGCCGCGCTTCATGTGCTCGAGCTTGCGTTCCTTTTCCTCGAAGATCGCTTTGATGCGGGCGTCGTAGCGGCGGAAGATCGTCTCGGCCTGCTTGCGTGATTCCTCGGAGCCCTTCACCCAGGAAAGCTGGAAGTTCTGAATCTGCTCGAGGATGACCTCGTCGATGTCGGATTTGCCGACCTTCTGCCGCGTGCCGGGATCGACCATCGTCTGCCCCGTGACTTCGTTGAGCTCATCGGCCATCTGCTTGAAGAGCAGGACGGCGCGGCGGTTCATGTCCTCGCCATACTTCTTCATGTCCTTCTGAAGCTGCTTTTTCTGGTCGTCGTTCATGTGCATGCGGCGGCTGAAGCGCTGGGCGCCGATGACGACGCCCTCGGTGCCGGCGGGAACTTCGAGCGAGTCGTTTTTCACATCTTCGCCGGCGCGGCCGAAGATCGCGTGCAGCAGTTTTTCTTCGGGCGACAGTTCCGTCTTGCTCTTGGGTGCGACCTTGCCGACGAGGATATCGCCGGGGCCGACGCGGGTGCCGATGCGGACGATGCCGGCGTCATCGAGATTCTTGAGGGCCTTCTCGGAGACGTTGGGGATGTCGCGGGTGAATTCCTCGCGGCCGAGCTTGGTCTCGCGAATTTCGATGTCGAATTCCTCGATGTGGATCGAGGTGAAGGTGTCTTGTTTCACGAGCTTTTCGCTGATGACGATGGCATCTTCAAAGTTGTAGCCGTCGTAGGTCATGAACGCGACCAGCACGTTCCGGCCCAGGGCCAGTTCGCCGTTCCTGCACGCCGGGCCGTCGGCGATGATCTGGCCTTTCTTGACGCGCTGGCCCAGCGAGACCAGCGGCTTCTGGGTGAGGCAGGTCTTGTCGTTAAGGCCGGCGTTTTTCCGCAGCGCGTACTCGTCGGAGTTGTCGATCACGATGCGCGAAGCATCGCAGAAGGTCACGACGCCGGAGCGCTCGGCCTTGATCACCATGCCGGAGTTGCCGGGCACGTGCTTTTCCATGCCTGTGGCGACGACCGGGGGATCGGTCACCAGCAGCGGCACCGCCTGGCGTTGCATGTTCGACCCCATCAACGCACGGTTGGCGTCATCGTGTTCGAGGAAGGGGATGAGGGCCGCGGAGATGGCGACGGTCTGCTTGGGCGAGATATCCACGTACTGGACGTCGCCGCCCTTGATCTGGTTGAGTTCGCCGTTGACGCGCGCCAGCACCATTTCCTGGCGGACCTTGCCCGATTCGATGTGCACGACCTCGGGAGGGGCGACCACGGATTTCATTTCCTCGTCCGCCCGGAGGTATCGGGTGGTGTTGTTAACCTTGTTGTGCTCGACGACGCGATAGGGGGTGATGAGGAAGCCGTATTCGTCGATACCCGCATAAATCGACAAGGACGCGATCAGGCCGATGTTGGTGCCTTCCGGCGTTTCGATGGGGCAGATGCGGCCATAGTGCGAAATGTGCACGTCGCGCACCTCGAAGCCCGCGCGCTTGCGGTTCAACCCGCCGGGTCCCAGGGCCGAGAGGCGGCGTTCGTGCGTGAGCTGCGAGAGCGGGTTGGTCTGGTCGACGACCTGCGAAAGTTCGCTGCGGCCGAAGAAGAACTCGATCGAGCTGCTGATCGACTTCGAGTTGACCAGCTCGACGATCTTCGTGAGTTCGTTGGGGTCCTTGAGCGACATGCGTTCCTGCACCGTGCGGCGCAGCTTCAGGAAGCCCTTGCGGAGTTCTTCCGAAGCCAGTTCGTCGATCGTGCGCAAGCGGCGGTTGCCCAGGTGGTCGATGTCGTCGATGTACCCCTTGCCCGCACGCAGGTCCATGATGTACTTGAGCGAGCCGAGGATGTCTTCGGCACGCAGCGTCATCACATCTTCCGGCACGTTCTGTTCGAACTTGCGGTTGATGCGGAACCGGCCGACCTTGCCCAGGCGGTAACGGTTGGCGTCGAAGAATTTCTCGGCGAAGAGAGCTTTGGCTTTTTCGAAGTGCGGCGGGTTGCCCGGGCGCAGGCGGCCATAAATTTTCAGCAGCGCCTGCTCGTAATTGATCGTGCCATCTTCCTGAATGGTGTTGAGGATGACCGGGTCGTTGACCCGTTCGATGATCTCCACCTTCTTGATGGAAGAGGCCTGGATCTTGGAGACGGCGTCACCAAGCATGGCGCCGGACTTGACGATTTCCTCGCCGGTCTCAGTGTCCACGATGGAGCCAACGGCGTAGAAGTCGCCCTTAAGCTGGCCGACGGGGACGGTCTTGGTTTCGTAAAACGCCCGCAGCAGCGCTTCGTTGGTCGAGTATTTCTCGTCCATGGCGCGGAGGAAGGTGGTGGCGGGAATTTTGGCCGACTGGTCGATGCGGACCGCCATGACGTCCTTCTTGGTGACGTTCATCTCGATCCAGCTTCCGCGCTCGGGGATCACGCGGCAGGCGTGCAGGGGGCGATCGCCTTCCTGCGAATCGATGACGAAGTCGACGCCGGGAGAGCGGTGGAGCTGGCTGACGATGACGCGTTCGGCGCCGTTGATGATGAACTCGCCGCCGCCGGTCATGATGGGGATTTCGCCGAGGTAAATCGCCTCGTCCAGAATGTCGGGTTTGTCCTTGCGGGAAAGGCGGACGCGCACGCGGAAAGGCATGCCGTAGGTGAGGCGGAGGGCCCGGCACTCATCCTGGGTGTAGCGCGGCTTGCCCAGGTCGTAGGAGAGATACTCGAGCTTCATGTTCCCGTCATAAGACTCGATGGGGAACACTTCGCGGAGGAGGGCTTCGAGACCTTCGTTCTTGCGCTTTTCGACCGGCGCGTCGGCCTGGAGAAAGCGTTTGAAGGCAGCCGTCTGGACATCGATGAGGTTGGGGATCGGTAGGGCATCACCGCGTTTGGAATAATCACGCACCTGCGTAACACGCATAGAAACACCTCAGCCAGGGGTTCGCGGAAAATCGCCATCGCCGTTGTTTTCAGCGGCGGTCAGGTTGTCGGAAATGTCGAGGAGCAACAGGAAAAAAAAGGGGGGAGGGCAAAACTTCGGGCAAAATCATTCATAGTCCCGCAATATAGCGGGGCCGCCCTTGCAAAGCAAGTGCCGCAAACGCAAAAACATCGCAACTCCTCGCCGCGCGCCGCGCGGCTGGGAGTGCGTTTTCAAATCGATCATTTCCCTTCCAAACCTGCTACACCTCGTGCCAGCCCGACGGGGGTCATTATAGCAGGCCCCATAACAGAGGCGAGGGCAGGCTGAAGAATGAGCAGCCGGGGGCCCATCCCGGCGTTGCAGGCCAGCGGCCGGGAGGTGCTTGCGACCGCGCGATGACACCGGGGAGGATGCCTTGGTTAGTCGTCCTTTGCAAATTTTTATAATTATTTGTCAATAATAAATTTATGCACAAATGCGGAAGGTTTTGGCATGCCGGGATGCAATAATCCCTCCTCGTTTCCGTTATTCTTCGTCCATGCAACCATTAGAGCAGCTAACTAATTTTTCCGGCATCGCCGAATCGGGGGTCCTTGGCCAGGCCCGAGCGCTGCCCGTTCCCGGCGGCGCACCGCTGTGCCCGCCCGCGGAGCAGTGCGCGGGGATCCTGCTCGAAGCGGTGCCGCAGATTATGCGGACGCTGCATGCGGTGATCCATGAAATTTCGCAGCCGGAAATCACCGTTGCCCAGTTTCGCGCGTTGATGTTCGTGCACCGGCGCGAAGGCGTAAACCTGTCGGCGGCGGCGGAATTCCTGGGCCTCCGGCTCGCGTCGACCTCGAAGCTCGTGGACCATCTGGTGAATCGGCGCCTGCTGACAAGGGCCCCGGATCCCACCGATCGCCGGCGGATGATCCTGCGGCTGACGGCCCGGGGCGAGGCGCTGCTCCAGGAAGCCGACGACGTGGCCCGGCGCCGCCTCGCGGGCATGCTCAACATGCTCGGCGGCGAGCAGTTGCAGGTGCTGCGCGAGGGGCTGGGGCTTCTGCATCATTCTTTTGTGCCTTGCGGCGAACGGAACCTCATGGGCACGGCAACCAGTACATTCTTGGCAAGCGACACGAGGCAGACATGAAATACCTCATGATTTTCGTTCTCATCCTGGTGCTGGCGGGGGTCGGCGGGGGGCTGTGGTACAACCACATGAAGGCGGCTAACGCCAATCCGCTGGCGGACTTGAGCACCGCCAAGGTGGATCGCGGGGATTTGCGCCTGAGCGTGGCGACCAATGGCGTCGTGGCCAGCAACAAGGACGTGGACATCAAGGTGCGGGCCAGCGGCGAAATCATCAAGCTGCCCGTGGACATCAGCCAGGAAGTGAAGAAGGGCGAGCTGCTGATGGAGCTGGACACGAAGGACCAGGAGCCGCCGCTCAAGGAAGCGCAGGCGCAGGTGGATTCGGACAAGGCCCACGTGAAAAGCGCGCAGTTGAACGCCGACCTCTCGGCGATGCAGTTGAAGACCGAGACGATCCGGGCGAATGCGAACCTGGCATCAGCCAAAGCGCAGCTTGCCGATGCGAACAGCAAGGCCGGCCGCACGGAGGCGCTCTATCAAAAGCAGCTTGCGAGCAAGGAGGACCTGGAGACGGCCCAAACCACCGCGGCGCAGATGGCCGCGAACGAACAGCTTTGTGAAGCCGCAGTGGCCGAATTGGATCAGCAGAAGGTCACCGTCGACATGCGCAAGCAGGACATCGTGACCGCGCAGGCGGCCCTCGATCAGGACCAGGCGCGACTGGACCTTGAGCAGCAGGCGATGGATTACACCAAGGTCTATTCCCCCATCGATGGCACGGTGTCGGACCTTACCGTGCAGATCGGCAATATCGTGCAGTCCTCGATTTCCAACGTCTCCGGCGGCACGGCGGTGATGACCATTTCCGACCTGAGCCATATCTTCGTCATGGCCAGCGTGGACGAAAGCGATGTCGGGCAGGTGCGGCTCGACCAGCCCGTGCGGATCACCAGCGATTCTTATCCCGGCGTGGAATTCACCGGCAAGGTGGTGCGGATCGCGACCAAGGGCGTCAACACGTCCAACGTGGTGACCTTTGAGGTGAAGATCGAAGTGACCAGCCCCAACAAGCGGCTGCTCAAACCGGTGATGACGACCAACGTCGAGATCATCGCCGCCGAGCGCGACAACGTGCTCATGATTCCCATGCTGGCGTTCACACGGAAGAAGAGCGATTCGTCGCAGCAGGACGCGTCGGAAATGCCCGCGACCAGTTCGGCGGCGACGCAGCAGGCCGAAGGCGCCGACGCCGGAGCCACCGGGGGCCGGCGGCGGAGCGCCGGCAGGCCACAGGAGGGCACCGTGACGGTGGTCC
Source organism: Acidobacteriaceae bacterium (assembly GCA_035545435.1). Taxonomy (GTDB): domain Bacteria; phylum Acidobacteriota; class Terriglobia; order Terriglobales; family Acidobacteriaceae; genus Palsa-343. Next base: position 6,061 of record DASZYN010000573.1, read on the forward strand.
GGGACGATGGCACGCAGGAAGTGCGCAACGTGGTCGTGGGGATGAACGACCGGGCGTCCTATGAAGTGATCTCGGGCCTCTCGGAAGGCGAGACGGTGCTGCTCAACCCGGTCACGGATTCCCGGTTCAAAAACAACGGTCGTCGCGGCCGCAGCGGCGCCAGCCAACTGATGCGCATTGGCCGGTAAAGGATCATCCATGACTCATTCGCACGACAACGGCGCCCTGCTTCGCGCCACCGACCTCGTCAAGACCTACGTGCTCGGCGACAACATCGTCAACGCCCTCAACGGCGTTTCCATCGCCATCGAAAGAGGCGAGATGGTCGCCATCCGCGGGCCCTCGGGCTCGGGCAAAAGCACGCTGATGAACATCCTCGGATGCCTCGACCGCCCCACCTCCGGCACCTACGTGCTTGCCGGCGACGACGTGAGCCGCATGAGCGACAATTCGCTGGCCGAGGCGCGCAACAAGAAGATCGGCTTCGTATTCCAGACGTTCAACCTGCTGCCGCGCATGAACGCCCTGGAGAACGTCGAGCTGCCCCTGCTTTATGGCGGCGCGCTCAACGCCAAGAAAAAATCCATGGACGCGCTCACCCGGGTCGGCCTGGGCGAACGGTACCACCACCTTCCCAATCAGCTCTCCGGCGGACAGCGGCAGCGCGTGGCCATCGCCCGCGCCATCGTCACCGATCCGGCGATCGTGCTCGCCGACGAACCGACCGGGGCCCTGGACACCAAAACCGGCGAAGAAATCCTCAACCTGTTCAAAAAGCTCAACGACGAAGGCAGCACCATCATCATCGTGACCCACGACCTCAAGGTCGCCGAGCACTGCCAGCGCGAAATCTACATCCGCGACGGCAAGGTGGTGCCCAGCGAAGTCCGCAACCTTTCCCCCGTAGCAGAAGGGGTCTAAAGCATGCTCTTCTGGATCACCCTGCGAAGCGCCATCAAAAGCCTGTGGGCCAACAAGCTGCGTTCGTTTCTGGCGATGCTGGGCATCATCATCGGCGTGGGCGCGGTGATTGCCATGATCGCCATGGGGGCGGGCGCGCAGAAGCAGGTGGTCTCGCAGATTGAAGCGATGGGCACGAACCTGCTGATCGTGCAGCCGCAATACAAGCGCGACGCGGGGGTGACCTCGGGCACGATGCAGAAGCTGACGCTGGACGACGCGATGGCGATCGCGCAACTGCCCGGCGTGAAGGAAGTGGCCCCGGTGGTCAGCTCGAGCACGCAGGTCAAATACGAAGGCCAGAATTCCCCCGAAAGCATTCAGGGCACGTCGCCGGACTATCTCGAGATCCGGAATTTCGAGATCGACAAGGGGCGGATGTTCACCGAAGAGGAATCGGACGGCCTGGCGCGCGTGGCGGTCATGGGGCCGCTGGCGGTGGCAAACCTCTTCGGCGTCCAAAGCCCCCTGGGCAAGCAGATCAAGATCAAGGGCATCAACTTCACCGTCGTGGGCGTCACCAAAAGCAAGGGCGGCCAGGGGTGGTTCAACCCCGATGACGAAATCTTCGTGCCTTACTCCACCGCCATGAAAATCCTGTTCGGCCTGGATTACGTCAAGGAAATCGACGTGCTGGCCAAGGACGGCGTGAATCTCACCACCCTTTCCGGCCAGCCTCCGCGGGAGCCCGGTTACGGGCCGCCTCGGGAATTCGATCCCGACGACCAGCCCCCGCCGCCCCCCCCCGATTCCGTCACCGCCCTGCTCCGCAAGCGCCACCGCATCCAGACCGACGAGATCGACGATTTCCGCATCCAGAACCAGGACGACATCATCGCCACCCGCACGGCCTTCATCTGGACCTTCCGCGTGCTGCTGTTCTCGATCGCCTCCATCTCGCTGCTGGTCGGCGGCATCGGCATCATGAACATCATGATCGTCTCGGTGACCGAGCGCACACGCGAGATCGGCATCCGCATGGCGATCGGCGCGCGCCGGCTTCAGGTCTTGCTGCAGTTCCTCGTCGAGTCGGTGCTGCTCAGCATAACCGGCGGCGGGATCGGGATCGTCGTGGGTGTCCTCATATCACT
>DASZYN010000574.1:0-4525 GCA_035545435.1 Acidobacteriaceae bacterium
CCAGCGTCAGCGCGTCGCCATCGCCCGCGCCCTGGTGAACAATCCATCGATCATCCTCGCCGACGAGCCCACCGGCAACCTCGACTCCAAAACCGGCGTAGAGATCATGGCCCTGTTCGATGACCTGCAGCGAAAGGGCAATACCATCGTCCTTGTCACGCACGAGGCCGACATCGCCGAGTACGCACACCGCGTCGTCCACATCCGCGACGGCAAGATCTTCTCCGACCAGCCGTCCTCCCGCGCTACAAAAGCAGCCGCCGTCTCGGGATAACTGAAAACGAGAGTCAGTCCACTTTCCCGGGCGTATTCTCCCGGCGCGGCGCCATTGCAACAGGCGATCCCTCGCGTTTCCCTCGCTGGAGCACGCTTGTTCAGAATGCTTCCTCTGTGCGCCTGGGGTGGTCTTCCGGGTTCGCGCCACGCAGGACCGTGCTTTTCGCCCCGCACAGCCCGCGAATAACACCCTTCGAATTACATATCGGAAGTAATCTGGACACTTAGCAAGGTGCAAACTATTCTGCGATCAACTGGCAGGTTCGTTCCATGCATGTTCTCGCAGCAAAGCACCTGAAAGACGCGGCCGGCCGCTTTCCCAAAGCGGCTAAACAACTCGCAGCCTGGCGATCAATCGCCAAAGATAAGTGCTGGCGCAGTCCTGACGACGTGAAAGATACTTTCGCCGATGCCGAGTTCGCCGGAGACTTCGTCATCTTCCGCATTCACCAGAACAAATACCGGCTGGTCACGAGCATTCATTACCCAGGCGGCGTAAACGGCAGTGCCACGGACGGTCACGTCTGGGTACGCTCGTTCCTCAGTGACAAGCAATATGAAGACCAGGCTAACTGGGAGAAAGGAGTTCTCTGATGGGCAAAACTCTCGCCGATCCCGTTGAGATGATCCGCCGAGGCGCCCCCCACCTCATCGGCTCCGAAGATGAACTGGCCGGCTACACGCGCGCTCTCTTCACCCTGACGTCCAAGCCCAGGCCCACTGTCGCCGAGCAGGAGGCTATCAACCTCCTCACTCTGCTGATCGAGCAATACGAGACGGTCCGCTACGTCGTTCCCAAAGGCAGCCCAGTCGAGGTGCTGCGTCAGCTCCTCAAACGGAACGGCCTCCGCCAAAGCAACGTCGCCACCGAATTTGGCTGCGTGGCGAATGCCTCGATGGTCATGAGAGGCGAACGTCAGTTCACGCGCAGTCACATCGCCCGGCTCAGCAAGCGCTTCAGGGTCTCGCCCGCGGTCTTCTTCGACGAAAACTCGGCGATCCCCGAACGCCGCAATATGGGAAAGAGAGCCGCGCGAGCCAAAGCTCAGTAGACCGTTCCGCCGGTGAAGCGGCGCATTACAAACTCAACCATGAGGTTTCCTCCGATGAGCAAGGCCCTCCCCGATCCCGCCGAAATGGTGCAGCACGGCGCCCCGCGGCTCATTCGCTCCGACGAAGAGCTGACCGAGTACTCCCGCGTCCTCTTTGCCCTCACTTCGATACCCAAGCCCACTTCCGCCGAACAGGAGGCCATCGGCCTTCTGACCCTCCTCATCGAGCACTACGAAAACCGCCGTTATCCGCTTCCTGAAGCCCGCTCCGTCGAAGTCCTCCGTCTGCTCATGGAGCGGAACGGCGTCTCGGAAGGAAAACTTACGCCTGAACTTGGATTTCAGGCCTCGGCCTCCCTCATCCTTCTGGGTAAACGGCAGCTCAATCGTGGCCACATCGCACGCCTCAGCCGGAGGTTCAATGTCTCGCCGGCCGTCTTCTTTGACGAGGCTTCTGCGATTCCCCTGAGGAACGGCGTCAGGATAAAGAAGCGGCGCTCTCGTTCTGCGCGAGCGAAAGTCCGCTAGCCGGAATCGTCGACAACGAAAAGGGCGGCCGTCAGGCCGCCAATCTCCACACGTCTCGCTGTATCTGAAGCGGCATCCAGGAACGGGAACCGCTCGCAACAGGCCATCAATTCTCTATTGCGTGCAGGCTATTCCCTGCCTTATTGCGGCTCCTTCGCGCCGTTCTTTGCGCCCTTGACCGCACCCTTCGTCGTGTTCTTCGTTTTATGCCAGGCCTTCTTCGTGCCCTTCTTCGATGCGTGATAGGCGCTCTTTGTCCCCTTCTTCACGCCATGACCAACGTCCTTCGCGCCGGCCTTGGCATCGTGTCCGGCGTCCTTCATATCCTGCTTCGCACTGTTATCGCTCTGCGCTCGCGCGCTCACATATCCGGGAGCCAGCATCAACGCTGCCCCCAGGACCGCCGCCATCCACCGCAATCTCGTTTTCATACCAAAGAGGATGACGCACAACCCGGTCTGAGTTGTGCGTCATTCAGCTGTGCGGCACCAGGTAACGCCGGCAACCAGAACATCCGAACTGCCGGCCAGTGGCTAAACTAAGCCCCTTCTTCCAGCACGTTTGGCACATCCTCACCCAGCGCCGTTGCCAGATCGTGCTGATGCTCCTGTTCCTGCGAAATGATCTGCCGGATCTGCTCCGCCAGCGCATAATGACCGATGGCTTCCGCCTGCCGCACGCGCTTCCGGTACTGCCGGATCGTCTCCGTCTCGTTGTCCAGGTCGAAACGCAGCATCTCTTCGGCCTTCTCCGAGAGCTTCACCGGTTTCGGCGTCGCATTCGGCACAGCACCCAGATAATCGATCTGGTCCGCGATGGTCATCGCGTGAGCCAGCTCCTCGCCGGCATGCTTGCGCAGTTCGCCGGCGATGCTCATCCACTGAGCGCCTTTCAGCACGTTGCTGTAGACCGTATAGGCGATGATTGCCTGATACTCCCGCGACAAATCCTGCTGCAGACCGTCGATCAACTCTTTCAGCGCAGCACTGTTCTTCTTCTCTGCCATTCTTCTCTCCTCAATCCTGTTGGGATACCACAGTTTAGATGCTCCTGGCCGTCAAAACGGCGTGAATTGGGATCGCATTTCCCCGCACACTCCCGAGGGCCCAAAGCACGCGTTGGCCTGGACGGCAAATCGCCCTGTACCCTGTACGCTATACCCTGTAGGAAAAATGCCCGCCCTCCACCACCTCTTCAACGACCACGCGGAACACGTCCGCGCCAAAATTACGGGCATCTACGGCATTCTTCTCCTCTTTAACGGAGCCGCCTGGCTCTGGGCCGTCCTGGCGTTCGATCACTATCCGGTCCTGCTCGGCACCGCCTTCCTCGCCTATTCTTTCGGCCTCCGCCACGCCGTCGATGCCGACCACATCGCCGCCATCGACAACGTCACCCGCAAGCTCATGCAGGAAGGCAAACGCCCCGTCGCCGTCGGATTTATGTTCTCCCTCGGCCACTCCACCGTCGTCATTCTCGGATCGCTCGGCCTCGCCGCGCTCGCTCTCGGCCTGCAAAAGCACCTCGACCACTACCGCACCATCGGCGGCGTCATCGGCACCAGCGTCTCCTCGCTCTTTCTTCTCGGCATTGGCCTGGTCAACCTCATCATCCTGCGCCACGTCTATGTCACGTTCGCTCGCGTCCGCCGCGGCGAGCCCTATGTCGATGAGGACTTCGACCTCCTCCTCAACAATCGCGGCTTTCTCGCCCGCATCTTCCGCCCCGTCTTCGCCATGATTCGCCGCAGCTGGCACATGTATCCGCTGGGATTCCTCTTCGGACTCGGCTTCGATACCGCCAGCGAAATCGGCCTCCTCGGACTCTCCGCCGCCGAAGCCTCCCGCGGCCTTTCGCTCTGGTCCATCGCTGTTTTCCCTGTACTGTTCGCCGCCGGCATGTCCCTCATCGACACCACCGACAACATCCTCATGCTCGGGGCGTACGGCTGGGCCTATATCAAGCCCATCCGCAAGCTCTACTACAACCTCACCATCACATCTGTATCTGTCGTCGTTGCATTTGTTGTGGGAGGCATCGAGGCCCTCGGCCTCATCGGCGGCCACCTCCACCTCCAGGGCGTCTTCTGGAACTTCATCGACCGCCTCAACTCCAACTTCGGAGTCCTCGGCTACTGCATCATCGGTATCTTCGCCCTCGCCTGGATCGTCTCCATCGCCATCTACAAACTCCGCCGCTTCGAAGATCTCGAACTCACCCCCGAAAGCTAAACAGCCACGGCTCGGCATCCGCCAATGATCGTCTTTGGACTCAACTCCAGCGACCTCGAATCGATTGCGCCGGTCCTGGAGGCAGCTCTGAACGTTCGACTCATGCCGCGCGAAGGCTATTTTCACGGCGGCAACTACTACTCGGCGGAAACCGCAGGCGGCACGATTCGCCTTCAATACAATCGCGACATCTTCTCCGGAAAAATTGGGCCAATCGTGCGCGACTGGCCGGTAGATCGCCTCGTTCTCTCATTCGAAGGATCGGACGACACAAGCTGGGAACTGTACCTCAGCGCTCTGTCTCAGTTGAGCGATCTCCAGCCGACCCGACTCGCTCCGCAATCTGCCGGCTAACCGCGGAAAGCGATCCATACAAAAGCAAAGGGCCCCGCAGCACGCGAAGCCCTCCACTCCCTGCTGGCTATTGGCTGTTCCTTA
>DASZYN010000575.1:0-2470 GCA_035545435.1 Acidobacteriaceae bacterium
TGCTACCGATCCGATCCGCAACACCGTTAGCTCCTATGACGGCGTGGTGCCATGGGGCGAGAGCCCCGAAGAGTGGTGGACCTTTTACGGCACGCGCGAATGGACCTGCGGCGGCTTTGCCTGGACTGGGTTCGACTATCGCGGCGAGCCCACTCCATTCGGCTGGCCCTCCATCAACTCGCAGTTCGGCATTGTCGACATGTGCGGCTTCCCGAAGGACTACTTCTACTACTACAAGGCGTGGTGGCGGAAGGAGCCCTCTCTGCACGTCTTTCCCCACTGGAACTGGCATGGGAGAGAGGGCGAAGAGATTCCGGTCTGGGTCTATTCCAACCTCGAAGAAGTGGAGTTGTTGGTTAATGGCGCGAGCCTTGGCCGTCAGAAGGTCCCGCGTCTCGGACACGTGCAGTGGAATGCCAAATACGAGCCCGGCGCGATCGAGGCGCGTGGCTATCAGGATGGAAAAGTCGTTCTCACCGAAAAGCGGGAGACGACGGGCCCGGCGGCTTCGATTCGCATGACGGCCGATCGAACCGAAATCCATGCCGACGGCGAGGACATCGCAGTTCTGAAAGTAGAGGCACTGGACAAGGAAGGCCGGCTGGTGCCCATTGCAAATAACAAAATTGGATTCAGCGTTTCAGGACCGGCGAAGCTGATCGGTGTGGGGAATGGTGATCCCAATTGCCTGGAAAGCGACAAGGCGCCGAGGCGCTCGCTCTTCAACGGCTTTGCCCAGGTCATCATCCAAAGCACGAAACGTGCGGGCGCAATTCATGTTGTTGCCTCCAAAGACGGCTGGGAGGGCCCGGACCTGACCTCGGCGACACTGTTGATCACGTCAAGACCTGCCGAAGCAAGGCCTGTCGTCCCGGGTGTGCGAGACTTGTGAAGATGGCCAGCGCATCCGCCACTCTGTTTGCGCGATGAGCACGCAAGGCCCATCGCGCATCCAAACCCCTATGCCGCTCAATACCAAGCCCGAAGACCTGCCCGCTGCGGTTCGCTTTTCGATCGAGCCCAAAGACGGCTACATCGAGGTCGCAGGCACCGCCCTTCCACAGAAGGAGGAGTGGCGCTATCGCCTTCATGACGGTGCGGTCCGCTTCGCCGACCACGATGCCTTCAAAGCAAAGGTCGTCTACGTGGGGATGAGTCCTGCCGTGGCCGAAGATATCGGGCGTTCTTTCAACGCGACCGCGCGCCAGCTGCGCGAACTGGGCTTCGCGGTCGAACTGCCAGAACAGGAAGCGAATGAGAAGCAGCAGGCTGCCTGACCGAAGCCGCCGCTCCCACACTTCAGCAAACCCCTGTGCATTCCGGGGCGCATCCAACACATTATGAGCGTGGCCAACGTCGTTCGTCCGCATTTTCTCAACGAGGAAGGCGGCGTTCCCGATCCTGCGCCTGCCTCCATCGACGTCAGCATCGACGGCCGCACCGTTCAGGGTCGTGCCGGAGAGCCCCTCATCGACGTCATCAATCGTGAGACGGACAAGGAACTGGCCCAGGTCTGCTATCTGCAGCAGCTTGGTCCGATCCAAACCTGCGACACCTGTATGGTCGAAGTGAACGGCCGGCTGGTGCGGGCCTGTGGCACGCGGGTCGAACCCGGCATGCGCGTCGAAACCGAGAGCTACCGCGCCCAGGCTGCACAACGCGAAGCCTTCGACCGCATCCTCGGTAATCATCTTCTTTACTGCACCGTCTGCGATAACAACAACCAGAACTGCACGGTCCACAACACGACGGCGCTGCTCAAGGTGGAGCACCAGTCGATTCCGTACCGGCAAAAGCCATACGAAAAAGACGAGACGAACCCCTTCTATCGCTACGATCCGGACCAGTGCATCCTTTGCGGGCGCTGCGTTGAAGCTTGTCAAAACGTCCAGGTCAACGAGACCCTCACGATCAACTGGGAGGCAGAACATCCGCGCGTCCTTTGGGACGGGGGATCTCCCATCGGGGAATCCAGCTGCGTCTCCTGCGGCCACTGCATCACCGTCTGCCCGTGCAACGCGCTGATGGAGAAATCCATGCTCGGTGAAGCCGGTTACTTCACGGGGCTTCCCCGGCAAGCGCTCGAGCACATGATCGATGTGGTCAAGGGCATCGAGCCAGAAGTCGGCTACGGTCCGATCCTCCAGCTCTCCAAAGCCGAAGCCGATATGCGCATGGTTCGAACCCAGAAGACCAAGACCGTCTGCACCTATTGCGGCGTGGGCTGCACCTTCGATATCTGGCATCGCGACCGGCAGATTCTCAAAGTCGAACCGCATGAGGGACCCGCGAACGGCATTTCGACCTGTGTTAAAGGTAAATTCGGCTTCAACTACATCAACTCCGCCGACCGCCTGACGTCTCCTCTCATACGCGATGGAGATAAGTTTCGTAGGTGTACGTGGGATGAGGCCCTCGATTTCATCGCTGCAAAAATGAAGTCGATCAAGGCTCGCTATGGTCCCGATTC
>DASZYN010000576.1:0-16260 GCA_035545435.1 Acidobacteriaceae bacterium
GATGGCGCTTCTTCAATGACCTTCTGATGCCGGCGCTGGACGGAGCACTCGCGCTCGCCAAGGGAGACGCAGTGCCCGTGCTCGTCGGCAATGATCTGAATCTCGATGTGGCGAGGCCGCTCGATGAGTTTCTCCAGATAGACCTCGCCGGAACCGAAGGCGCGCTCGGCCTCGCTGCTGGCGGAGGCGAAGGCAGAGGGGAGTTCCGCAGGCGAGAAAACGGCGCGCATGCCTTTGCCGCCGCCGCCGGCAGCGGCCTTGAGCATGACAGGATAGCCGACGCCTGCGGCGACGTCGGCAGCTTCTTCGGGTGAAGCGAGTGCGTGGACGCAGCCGGGTGTGCGCGGCATGCCGGCTTCGTCAGCGGCCTGGCGGGCGTTGGTTTTTGAGCCGAGGATGCGCATAGCCGACGGAGGTGGGCCGATGAACTTGATCCCTGCATGTTCACAGGCCTGAGCGAAGTCGGCGTTCTCTGAGAGGAAACCATAGCCGGGGTGGATGGCGCCGGCTCCGGTGCGACGAGCGATTTCGAGGATAAGGTCGCCACGAAGGTAGGATTCGGGGGCTGGAGCGGGCCCGAGCCGGTAGGCTTCATCCGCTTCGAGAACGTGGGGTGCGGCGCGGTCAGCGTCGGAATAGACAGCGACGGTAGACAGGCCGAGCTCGCGGCAGGCGCGCAGGAGGCGCAGAGCGATTTCGCCACGATTGGCGATGAGAACTTTGCGAAACACCGGATACAAGGGTACAGGGTGCAGGGAGGTGGGTACAGGAAAAACGCGACAGTTGAGTCATGGCTGGCAGTTTGGATTGCGGGACGAACTCATGGGGTCTGAGTCGAGGTCGGAGGATGGGATTTGCGGTGGTTCCTGAAGGTGTTCGCCCGGGGTGTTGCTAAATGGGATTGGGACGGTACTTTCGACTTCGACAGGGTTGGAGATTTGTTGAATTTGGGATCGAAGAGGTATGAGCTTCTTGCTGTGGGGTGAACCTGGCTTTCCCCTGGGGAGTGCAGGAGGGGCGAAATTTGGCAACATTCGTTTGCGACTGAAAAATACCAGCCGTCGTTTGCGACTGAAAATGCGTTTCCCCTGAAAGGGTCGCCAAGAGCAATCCATCCCAAAGCGCGAGACGATGCCCGTCGCTCAGATCGTGAGCGAAGCCTTCGCGCTTACATCGCGGGAAACCCCTCGCTTCCCGCGCAACAAAAAGCCCCTCGCTTGCACCGCGAAACACAAAGCCCTCGCTTTGGGGCGAGGGCTTTGTGCGGTTCGCGGACGGTGGAGGTTTACTGCATGACCACGCCACCGGAGGCTTTCTCGTTGGCTTTTTGTTCGTTGATTTTGCGGGCTCCCATGGCTTTCTGCACCCAGTCCTGCGCCTGGGCAAGATCGGCCTTGCGGGCCGCGTCGTCGCCGCAATCAAGGTCGGCTTTGCGGCGGTACATCAGGTTGAGGTATTGCATGGCATCGTCATAGTTGGAGCGAAGGCTGACGGCCTGCTGCAGGTACTTGAGGCCGTCGGTGACGAGCTGCGTATTCTCATCCTGAAGGGTCTTACAGACAGCTTTCGGCGCTTTGGCATTTCCCTGCCCGTCATCCTGCAGTCCGGCGCTCTGAAGGGCGTGGATGGCGTTCTGGTAGGCCTGAGTCCAGTCGACAACGCCGATGGTGTAGGCCGCTTCAGCGTCTTTGGGATCGGCGGAAAGGACCTTCATCTGCCAGTCGCGTGCCTCGCCAAACTTCTTCAGATCGTATTTAAGTGCGGCAATCTGCTTAAGGCTGGTGATGTCGTCAGGATGTTCACGGAGGACTTCCTGAAATCCATCAATAGCCATTTGGGCGGTTTTTTCGTTTTCAGGAGTATCAAGGCCGGGCACAACCTGCTGCGCGTAAGCGGTGGCGAGGTAGAGCCGGGTCATGGGGTAGGTGGGATCGAGGTTGACGGCCTTCTGGAAGTGGTCGATAGCCTCTTCGTATTTGGCCTGCTTGTAGGCTTCGACGCCCTTATTGAGCTGATTGCGGGCCTCCAGGCGTTTACAGCCGGTCGAAGAAGCCACCAGAAGGGCTGTGGCTGCGGCCAGCACAAGGAAACGGGCGATTCGGTTCATTCTGTCTGTCTTCTCCTTCAGCTCGCCGGGAGCCTAAAAGCGACGCACTCAGGCATTGCCGAGAGCGATTGTACTGCTTCTGCGGCCGGGAGCAAGGGTACCGGAGTGCGACCGGTTGTAGCCCTGCTGCGAGGCCTGAGAAGTTACTGGCCCGCCTGCATTTTAGGCGTCACGAGGCCGATATGATCGACGCCCACGGCGTGCCCGATATCGATGACGCTGGCGACGGCCTGGAAGTCCAGGTTGGGATCGCCCTTGACGAACATCACCTTTTCGGCACGGGTGGAGTAAATCTCGTTGAGCTTGCTTTCGAGGTCGTTTTTGGCGACCGGAGTTTCATTGATCATGTAGCTGGGAACGCCACCGCCGCCGGACTGAACCTGGATGACGATGGTGCGGTCATTCGGCTGCGACTGATTGGGGTTCTTGGGAGGCTGGGGCACCAGCGCGTCGAGGCCGCGGGGGGTGACGGGCACAATGACCATAAAGATGATCAGGAGCACCAGCAGCACGTCGATCAGAGGAGTTACGTTGGGCTCGGCATTTAATGCGCCAGCGCCGCCTACGCTCATTGACATAGTTCAGTTCCTCGTTTCCTGACTCATATACAGCTGGTTCACTGACCGCCTGCCGTGGGCGGGCGGGTTGTGGTGCTGGGCAGCTGCTGTTCGGTAAGCATGCCGACTTCTTCTACACCGGCAGTACGGACCGCGTCGATGGCATCCATCACGGTGCCATAGTGGGCGCGGGCGTCGGCGCGGAAATAGACGATCTTGCTGGTCTTGTTCTCCAGCTCATCGCGGACCTGAGATCCAAGATTGGCAACGCTGGTCTGGTTCTGGCCGAGGTAGACCCGGCTGTCGCGGGTAATGGCGACGACGACGGAATCTTCCTTGTTGGCGTCTTCCATCGGCGTGGCATTGGTGCTCTGAGCCAGATCGACGTTCACCTTGTTCTGGAGCATGGGGGTGATGACCATGAAGATGATCAGCAGCACCAGCATAACGTCGACCATAGGGGTGACGTTGATGTTGGCGTTGACCTTGGCTCCTTCGTTTCTTACTGCAATTGCCATTGGCGTACGCTCCGATCGGAATTCTCGCGCGGCGGGAATCAGGGGCCGGGAGCACGGAGGCTCCCGGCTGAAAAAGATTCTCGCTCACCTGGACTTCACCCTGGGCGCCACGGGGCACGCAGGGCAGCTGGACGGCTACCGGCGGTTGCTCTGCTTGATGAAGTAGTCGATCAGCTCGCTGGAGGAGTTGTCCATTTCGACGTCGAAGGCCTCCACGCGATTGGTGAAGTAGTTGAAGAGCCAGACCGCGGGGATGGCCACGAAGAGGCCGAAGGCGGTGGTGACCAGGGCTTCAGAAATACCGCCGGCGACGGCGCCGATACCTGGCGTCTTCTGGGTGGCGATTTCCTGGAAGGCCTTGAGGATGCCGGCGACGGTTCCGAACAGGCCCACGAAGGGAGCGGTGGAACCGATCGTGGCCAGGGAGCCGAGACCTCTCTTCAGCTTGGCGTGAACGATCGCTTCGGCCCGTTCGAGAGCCCGCTTGGACGACTCGATCTGCTCGACCGAGACCGCGCCGCCGCCACCGTAGTTGCGGAATTCCTGCAGACCCGCGGTGACAACCTCAGCGAGGTGGGACTTCTTGTTGCGATCGGCAACCTTGACCGCCTCGTCGAGTTTCCCTTCTTTCAGGGCGCCTGCGACGCGGGGCGCGAATTCACGCGACTGCTTGCGGGCGGCATTGAAGTAGAGGTAGCGGTCGATCATGACGGCGAGGGACCAGATGGACATGATGAAGAGCACGAACACGACGCCACGGGCGAGCCAGCCCATGTTGTTCCAAAGGTCGATCGGACTGAATCCGACGGTCTGGCCTTCCTGAAAGAAGCCGAGGGACGCCGGGTTGGCAACGAGATGGTGGATCTGAGCGAGAATCACTGAATCTTTCCTCCTGAGGCAATGACTGCGATAGGTGCCAAAGATCGCTGACGGAATACCTGCCCGCAGGACGCGAGGCGGGCAGGCCGGAAAATCGAGAGAAGCCCCGGATCGGCGAGGCCGGACCGGGACTGTAAATCAGCCGCCGAGACTGAAGACGACATTGACCTGCGTTTCGACCTCCACGGGTTCGCCATTGAGGAGGTAAGGCTTATAGCGCCAGCTGCGGACAGCCTCGGTAGCGGCGGACTGCAGCATAGGCGGGCCACTGATGACCCGCAGGTTTTCGATCGTTCCATTCTTGGAAATCGTTGCCTGCAGGACGACAGTTCCCTGAATTCTTGCGGCCTTGGCGATGGCCGGGTACTGCGGCGTCTCGCCGGCGATGCGGTTGCCCTGCATGACGCCAGAGGAGACGGTGATCTTCTTGGGAGGTGCGGCCTTGACGGTGGGAGCCGGGCCGGTACCGAGACTGCCGAGCACGCCACCCATGACACCGGCGGAGCCGCCCATACCCTCCATGCCGGCAACACCGGCGGAGGGAGGGGCCGCGTCTTCCTTCACCATGCTGATGTTGTGGGGAATCCTGGTGGGAGCAGTGAGCTGGTTGTTGAGCATTTCGGAGACGACATGCTCCACCTTAATGGTCGGTGGCGGCGGGGGCGGCGGCGGCGGGGGCGGCGGCGGCGCGACGAGAAGAGTTGCCATCATGGCTTTTGGCAGCGCTTCAGGGTAGATGAGGGGATACAGGATGAGGGCAGCAAGGACGGAACCATTGAGGATGACGCCGACGATGGTGTAGTACTTGCTCTTGGTCTTGATCTGATGCCCTGATTCCAGCAGGATGTCTTCAAACATTGCCATGGCCGACCTCGGACCTTTCAGTAGTTGACACCTCGTATAGACACCGCAGGGGGGCCGAATTGTTCCCAACTCGTTTCGGCGATTGCAGACCGAACCCCAGCCGGGGGTTTCACGTGGATGTACAGCCTGCCGCTATGCCGGGAGCGGGGGTCCAACCGACAGACAGGGCCGGTTCTCTTCTATAACACAATTCCGAGACAGGTGCAGCGGCACCCACTCGGGAGGCGCGGGCCTGCATTTTTTTAGGATGCAGATTTTCGCGACCCGCGGGGGACGGAAGCATCATACCCTGGCTTTCTTTGCAGCGGGTAGGGTGGCGGCTCTGCCGCGGCCGCCACGCCAATCCTGGTACGCGACGAGCATGGGGGCGGCGACGGCGATCGAGGAATAGGTACCGATCAGGATGCCGACGACCAGGGCAAAGGAAAAGCCGCGGAGGACCTCGCCACCGAAAATGAAGAGCGAAAGCACGGTGAGGAAGGTGAGGCCGGAGGTCAGTACGGTCCGGCTCAGGGTCTGATTGATGCTGCGGTTGACGAGATCGGCGAGGGGCTCGCGGCGGCTGAGGCGGAGGTTCTCGCGAATGCGATCGAAGACGACGATGGTGTCATTCATCGAGTAGCCGACCAGGGTGAGGATGGCGGCGATGACGGTAAGAGAGATCTCCTGGTTGGTGAGACTGAAGGCACCTACGGTGATGATGGTGTCGTGGAAGCAGGCGACGACAGCGGCGACGCCGTAGATCAGCTCGAAGCGGAACCAGAGGTAAACGAGCATGCCGCCGAGGGAGTAAAGAGTGGCGAGCTCAGCCTGGTGCTGGAGAACCTTGCCGACCTGGGCGCCGACGATTTCGGCACTTTGAATATGGAAGCCGGAGAGATACGCGCTCTGCTGGAGTGCGCTGAAAACAGCCGGATCGAGCAGGCTGCGCAGGTTGTCGATGGAATCGACGATGCCGCTGTGCTGGCCGTCGCGGTACTTCAGGACGGCGTCGGCCTGAGCCTGATAGCGCGTTTGCGCATCGGCCGCATTGCCGAGGTGTTCAGGATCGTTCTGCTGGAGCCACGAGGCGAGAGCGGTGCCGGTGACATTGTCGAGATCGAGTTTGCTCTGGTCTGCGGCTGCAGTCGTGGCGTAGTTCTGGGTCAGGGCATTCACGATGGTGGCGCGGCCCTGATCGAGAGCGGACTGGCTGGTGGTAGACAGAGACAGCGTGATGAGGACTTCGTTGTCGGCCGCGGGACCGTAGACGGTGATGCGCGGATCGGCGAGGCCGGCTTTGTTGGCAGCCGAGCGGATGCGATCGATGTCGGGCTTGTCAGCGAATTTGACGCGGACGACGGTGCCGCCGCGAAAGTCGACGTCGAGCGGCAGGTGGTGCCAAAAGAAGATGGAGAACAAGCCGGCGACGCTGAAGATGAGAGAGAAGCCGAGGAAATACCACTTCTTCCCCAGCCAGTCGATTTTCGGATCATGAAACAGTTCCACGAAATTCCGCCTATAAGAAAGTCTGTCGAATTCGAATTAAATCGATATCGGTTCGCCGTGCAGTTTGCGGCTGAGGTGGGCGTCGAAGATGACGCGTGAGACAAAGACCGCCGTAAACAGATTGGCGAGCAGACCGAAGGTAAGAGTCACGGCAAAGCCCTTGACGGGACCGGTGCCGAAGATGAAGAGGATGGCCGCCGAGACGATGGTGGTGACGTGGGTATCGACGATGGTGGTCCAGGCGTGGCCAAAGCCCTGGTCGACCGCGGCCGAAGGGGATTTGCCGGCACGCAGCTCTTCACGGATGCGCTCGAAAATGAGGACGTTGGAGTCGACACCCATGCCGATGGTGAGAATGACGCCGGCGATGCCGGGCAGGGTGAGGGTGGCACCGGAGAAGCCCAGGAATCCGAGCAGGATAACGAGGTTGAGGAAGAGCGCGAGGTCGGCATTGATGCCGGCGCCTTTGTAGTAGACGAGCATGAAGATCATGACGGCGAGCATGCCGACGATCGAAGCGACGACGCCCTGGTGGATGGAGTCAGCACCGAGGGAGGGGCCAACGGTGGTTTCCTGGAGGAAATCGATGGAAGCGGGGAGAGCACCGGTGCGAAGGAGCATGGAGAGGTCCTTCACGCGCTGCTCGCTGATTCCGCCGCCGGAGATGTTGCCCTGATCGCCGATCTGGCCCTTGATGACGGCGACTTCCTGGACGCGGTTATCGAGGACGATTGCCATCTGCTTGCCGATGTTGGCGCCAGTCCATGCGGAGAATTTTGAGCCTGCGGCGCTGGTGAGGTAGAAGTCGACTTCGGGCTCGCCGGTGTTGGGATTGTGGCCGGGCTGAGCATCGCGGATATCGGTTCCACCCCACACGGGGACCTTCTTCAATTCAAACCAGCTGGTTGCACTGCCTGCGCTGGAGGCACCGGGCACGCTCTGCACCAACTCGGCGTCCGGGGGCAAAGAACCACCGAGCGCCTGGAGGGCCGATTGCTGATCAGGCCAGGTCTGATCGCTCATGACTTCATGGGCCTCAAGGCGAGCGGTGGACTGAATGATGCCCATGACGCGGCCGAGATCGCTGACGCCTGGCAGTTCGACGAGGATCTGGTAGCTGCCGAGCTGGTAGGGCTCAATGATGGGCTCGCTGACGCCGAGAGTGTTGGTACGGGACTGAATGACCTCGATGGCCTGATCGAGAGCGCGCTGTTTGGCTTCCGACTCGACGGTAGGCTTCATGGTGAGCGTCCAGCTATTGCCCACGCCCGGCGCGATGTCGAAGCGGTTGCTGTAGCTCGATTCGAGGATGGAGCGGACGTCGTTGTTGTGCGCGGCAGGGACGTTGGCGACCTGGATGAAGTCAGCACGATTCGCATCGGGCTTGGAAACCGTGGCGCCGGCAATGCCATTCTTCTGCAGGTCGCTCTCGATGCCGGCAACGTCGCTGTCGGTGGACGCGCTGATGGCCTCATCGACCTTGACCTGGAGGATGAGGTGCATGCCGCCTTTGAGGTCGAGACCGAGATGGATGTTCTGCAGGATGGCTTGTTTCAGGGCCGAGCCGGAAAGGCCGTGCGGCACGCGGAAGATGCCAAAGACGAAGACCACCAGGACAGCAATGATGATGATGAGTCGGGTACGGATGTTAGTTTTCATCGGGCTCTCTACTTTGGATTGGCGTCGTCCTGGGTCACGGAGGCGATGGCGCTCTTGACCACTTCAATGCGGAGATTGTCAGGGGGGATGCGGAGCTGGACAGCATCGTCTTTGATGGAGATGATGACGCCGCGCATGCCGCCGGTGGTGGTGACACGGTCGCCGGTTTTGAGCTTGCCGAGCATGTCCTGCCAGGTACGCTGCTTCTTCTGCTGAGGACGGATGAGCAGGAAGTAGAAGACGACGATGATGAGCAGGAAGGGCAGCATCCCTGCAACACCGGTGGGCAGGGCAAAGGGCGCCAGAAACGCAAGGAAGGTCAACGCACAGTCCTTCTGGCCGGACGGAAAAAGCCGTCAGCGGCGCGAGAAAAAGTCAATTTCCACGGAAGGGCTCGCAGGATCCGAGGTCACGGCCGCGTCCTGGAGCTGGATACCTGGAAAAGGCCCCGGCAAGAGCACACACACTTCCTCTCTGCTGGAGAGCCTGACTCATAGAATCGCGTAGGGAAGAGGGTGTGTCAAGGAAAAGGCTGGCCGGGACGCACACGTGGAGCATGATTCGGGAGAAGTTCGGCGAGGTGAATTTGGGCCCAGCTTTCCACACGGGGAGACTTAAGCGGCAGCCTAAACTGGACCATCGGGCAACAGAAACAAGGGGGGAACCGATGGCGAGCGCGGGGCTAACTGCGCATGCAGCCGTACATCCGGGGCGCATCGAGGTGATCACGGGGCCGATGTTTTCGGGGAAATCGGAGGAGCTGATCCGGCGGCTCAAGCGGGCGCAGATCGCGAAACGGCGTGTGGCATGCTTCAAGCCGGATCTGGACGTGCGCTACCACCGCAACGCAATCGCATCGCACAGCGCGCAGACGCTGGATGCGGTGACGGTGGCGAATGTTGGAGAGCTGAGCGCGGTGCTGATGCCGAAGATCGAAGCCGTAGAGGTGGTGGGCATCGATGAGGCTCAGTTTTTCGACGCATCTTTGGTGAGTCTGGCGCAGGAACTGATTCGGTTGGGGCGGCGGGTGATTCTTGCGGGGCTGGATACGACGTTCACGGGAGAGCCCTTTGCGCCGATTCCGGATTTGATGGCCATTGCCGATGAGGTCACGAAGCTCTCGGCGGTGTGTATGCAATGTGGAGCGACGGCGGTGCACACCCAGCGGCTGGGGAGCAGTCAGGATCTGGTGCTGGTAGGAGCGGCGGGGGTGTACGAGGCCCGGTGCCGGGCGTGTTTTCAGCCCTGGGTGGACGAGCATGCTACGGAGCAGCTCGAGCTGCCGGTGGGCGCCCGAGTGGAGGAGCCGAGCGCCACGAGAGGCTGAGGGACGATCTACTGCGGGGTCTGCGCGGAGGCCGTGGCCAACGGGTTCGCCATCTTCCGGATGTAGATGACCAGGTTCCAGATCTGGTCAGGTTTGGCGCGATCGCCTTCGGAGGGCATCTGACCTTTGCCCTTCTCGATGATGTAGTAAATTTCGCCGTCGCTCATCGATTTGAGTGCGGAGGCATCGCGATAGTCACGCAGGGTTAACTTTTGTTCGGCGGCAACGTCGCCCTTCCCGTTACCGTTATCGCCATGGCACATGGCGCAATCCCAGCCGTACTGCTTTTTGGCATAGGCCTGGGATTCGGCAGTGGGCTTCACGGGATTGACCTTGCTGAGGTAATCCGGGGGTACGTTGAACTGGTTGGTAGTTGCAGCCGGTGCGGCGGCAGGAGCAGGAGCTTCCTGCTGAACGAGCGCCGGCACACCGAGAAACGCAAGAGCCGAGGCAATCAGAAAGGGCTTCAACATGGCAGCCTCCTGAAGATCTAAGGGAAGTCCCGGCATAACTTTACGCCCGCTGGTCCAAAACGGAACAGGTTTTTTGCGGGCGCTCGGGTATTAACGTAATCGGCAATGACGTGTCTTTTGGACGCCAGAGGTCCGAAAGCGAGGATCCACGCGGAAACCGCGGGTGCACTTAATCCATTGAAAATCAGGTGGGATAGCGGTCAGGCGACGTGGGACGATCCCCGATGGCAGGCGGCTCCTCGCCTACAATCACCGGAGTGTCACTTCGCTTTCAGATTCACAGAACCTCAGGGGCCGGGCGACTTGCCACGCTGACCTTGCCGCATGGCGCGGTCGAGACGCCTGTTTTTATGCCGGTAGGGACGCAGGCAACGGTAAAGGCTGTGCCGCAGCAGCTTCTGGAAGAGCTGGACGTGCGAATTCTGCTGGGGAACACCTATCACCTTTATCTGCGGCCGGGGCATGAGGCGATCCGGCGGCTGGGCGGGTTGCACCGGTTCATGAGCTGGGAGCGGGCGATCCTGACGGATTCGGGTGGATTTCAGGTGTTCAGCCTGAGCGAACTGCGCAAGGTGACAGAAGAAGGGGTGGCGTTCCGGTCGCACATCGACGGATCGTCCCATTTCTTCTCGCCAGAACATTCGATGGATGTGCAGATCGCGCTGGGATCGGACATCGCGATGGCATTCGACGAGTGCACGGAGTATCCAGCGGACCGGGCGCGAGCGCGGGCGTCGCTGGACGTGACGCTGCGCTGGGCGAAACGGAGCCGGGAGCACTTTGAGCAGCAGAAGGAGGCTGTGCCGTGGGCGCAGCCTAAGCGGATAGCGGAAAGCGGAAAGCGTTTAGAAAGCGAACGGGAACAGCGTTCGGCGTTCAGCGTTCCGTGTTCAGAAAGCGATTCTGAGGAACGGTTGAAGCGCTTCGAAGGGCAAACGCCCAGCCTGTTCGGAATTGTGCAGGGCGGAATGTTTGCGGATCTGCGGCGCGAGGCGGCGGAGCGGCTGGTGGAGATGGATTTTCCGGGGTATGCGATTGGCGGGCTGAGTGTAGGCGAGCCTCGGGAACTGACACGGGAGATGATTGCAACGACGCTGCCGTTGTTGCCTGCGGACAAGCCGCGCTACGTGATGGGAGTGGGATATCCGGACGAGATTGCCGAGTATGCACGCATGGGCGTGGACATGATGGACTGCGTGCTGCCGACGCGAGCGGCGCGAC
The DNA here is from genome assembly GCA_035545435.1 of Acidobacteriaceae bacterium. Classification (GTDB taxonomy): domain Bacteria; phylum Acidobacteriota; class Terriglobia; order Terriglobales; family Acidobacteriaceae; genus Palsa-343. The sequence goes on from DASZYN010000576.1 coordinate 11,094, forward strand.
ACGGGCTGCTGTTTACGTCGGAGGGGCGGCTCAATATCAAGAATCGGCAATTTGCCGAGGATCAGGGGCCGCCGGATCCGGCGTGCGGGTGCGTTGTGTGCCGGCGGTACAGCCGGGCTTATCTGCGGCATCTGATGACGGCGCAGGAGCCGTTGTCGGCAGTGCTGAACACGCTGCACAATCTGGCGTTCTATCTGGAGACGATGAGGAAAGTGCGGGAAGAGATGAGGAGCCAGTCCGTCAGCCACTCAGACCGTTAGCGAGTCAGCTGGCCACGAAGCGCGCCAGGCCGGCGCGTTCGGCGTGGGCGGCGATGGCGGCGTTGATGTCGATTGCGAGTGCCAGAGCGGCACGGCCATCTTCACCGGAGACCAGCGGACGGGTACGGGTGCGAACGTGCTCGAGGAACGATTCGATCTCAAGGCGGAGCGGTTCGCCGGGTTTTACGGCGGGCTTGTCGATGTGGAGGCCGGGAAAGCCTCCCGATCCTGCGGACGCGACCGCGGCAGCCATCGCAGCGGGATCGGCGTGGGCGGCGCGAGAGACGTCGATGACGAGCAGGTCCTGGCGGGCGTAATCAATGGAGACGTACTGATGCGGCTGAAAGAAGCGGAGCTTGCGGACCTTTTCCGTGCTGACGCGACTGGCGGTGAAATTGGCGACGCAGCCGGATTCGAATTCGATGCGGACGTTGGCGATGTCGACTTTGGGGGAGAGGATGGGCAGGCCGACGGCGTGGAGAGAGGAGACCGGCGACTGGACGAGGCTGAGAACGATGTCGAGGTCGTGGACCATGAGGTCGAGGATGACGTCGACGTCGAGAGCACGCGGGCTGAAGATGCTGAGCCGGTGCGCTTCAAAGAACATGGGGTGATTCAGGATGGGCGTGGTGGCGGTCACCGCCGGGTTGAATCGTTCGAGATGGCCGGTCTGAAGGATACGGCTATTTAAGTTGGCGAGATCGATGAGGCGCGTGGCCTGATCGACGGTAGCGGCGATGGGCTTCTCGACCAGCAAATCGATTCCAGCGGCGAGCAGCGCTTCGCTTACCTCGAAATGGCGCGAGGTGGGCGTGCAAACGGAGGCGGCGGCGAACTCGACTTCGCTTCTGGCACGTGCGGCGAGGCATTCTTCTACGGAAGAGAAGACGGGGGCGCCCCAGTCGGTGGCGGCAGTGCCGGCGCGGGCGATGTCGGGCTCTACGACGGCGGCAAGGCGTACGGGAATGCCATCGTCCTCAAGAGCGCGATAGACGCGCAGGTGATTACGGCCAAAGACACCGGCCCCGCAAACGACAACGCCGAGATGAGAGGAGCGGGAGGGGGACACCGGAGGCCTACGCGGGCTTTCCTTCAACGACTCGCAGGCAGCGGGCGTACAGCTCGAGCAGGTGAGTGACCTGATCTTCAGGTTTGGTGGACCCGGCGGCAACGAAGCCGGTGGATGGGGTGGTGGCTCGGCCGACATTGGCGGTAGCGGCGACGAACTTGAGCAGGTCGAGCGCGATGTCCTCGTTGCGGCGAACACCATTGCCCTGGGGAGGAACTGAATCCATTGGAACACCTCTGAGGGCGATGCTATCAAAGCGCGGGACGCGGGAAAACGCACATCAGATTTCGGAAATACAGAGGCACACGCGTCCGACGAGGAGATCGGCAGGAGTTTCCTGGGGGGCAAGCTCGATGACCTCGACGGGATATTCCATAGCGCGGGGGCGGAGTATCAGCCGCGAAGAGTCGAGCATAACGTGGCGGAAGAGCAGCTGGTTCCCTTCTCGAACGCCGTAGAGGTTGGGGGCGGGAGGACGGAGAGTCGCGAGGGAGTTGTAGTGGCGGTCCAGCACGACAACGGATCCGACGCGGAGGACAGGGTCCATGGGGAGGGCCTGGAGAGCAGTGATGCGAACGGCGACAAAACGTTCCCAGCTTCGGCGGCTGACGGAGCGGCGGACGGGCAGTCCGGTCCACCATCCCGTCGGCAGGTGGAGGGTGGCCTGGACGGATCTGGGTGGAATCAGGGGCGAGAGCATGGCGGCACCGTGGGCGACGATGGGGATGAGGTCAGCGGACGCGGACGGCGATTGAGGCGCAGATACAGTTGCCTGCGCATTGATCGGGGAGAGGTCTTCGACGTCGAGTTCCTGGGCGAGGAGGACGCGGTTGAGCGCGGTAAGGCTGAGACGGCGGCGGCGGTGAAGGAAGTTGGAGATATGTGCCTGGGCAAGCCCGGTGCGTCGAGCCAGCAGTGAGCTGCTGAGGATTCCCTGGTCGATGCGACGCCAGGTTTCGAGCCTGAGGCGCTCGTGTAACTCGAGGAAATTCATTCTTCCGATGTTTGCAGGGAGCTATACAGCCATTACGGCGGAGTTTGCAGAAAGAATCGCAATTTCGCGGAAACCGCGAGAGGCGGCAACAACAGGAGTACCCAGCTAGTGCAGAACGCTCAGTTGGCTCCCCCCGGTAATTGATTGCATTGCTCCTTGAAAGTAGTGTCGGACTACTCGTGCCGGTCAGACATAGTACTTTCGCTCGCGGGGAGTGGTGGGCGAGGTAACTAAATCGCGGCAAATTCCCAAATCCGGAGGATTCCGACCCATCTCGAAGTGGGTTCACGACGATTAAGTGGATGCCGAGGCTGCCGGAAGAGCAGCGAGGCTTCTTCCTCCCCAACTCCGCGGAGCGGAAAGCACATGGTTTCGCGGCTGGCTGAACTCTGGAGAATGACTGATGTACCTGCGAATTTTTCTGAAAGTGTGTGAGAGCTGCGGCGTGTTATGGTTGCGCGCCGAGGGATGCCCGGAGGTCTACTGCTCCGCGTGCAGTCGAAAACTGCGGTCACAACCGGCGCTGCGGCCTGTTCGGCGGCCGGGAAGAAGGGGCAGGAGGAGCGGCTGCGCTATGAGTAAAGGAGGCAAGGCATGAGCGCGGCGCCTGCGCTGGCCATTGTGGTTCCGGAAGCGAGAGCGGTCGCGGAGACGGAACTGCCGGTTTACCGGCCCAAGCCTATTGAGGGTTTTGCTTTCTACCGTAAGCACACGCTTGCGCTGCTGCGGCATTATCTTGACCTGTCGATGAAGACGAACCGAGCATCGTCCGTGCTGGATCGAGTTATCCTGCGCGGGAGAGTATCGAGTTATCGGCTGAGAACTTTTGAGGACGGGATCATTTTCGTTCTCGATGTCGAGAAGTGCCTGCAGCAACTCGATCGCTTATCCAGAAAGGTTGTGTTTCTGATTGCGCTGCAGGATTACAGCGTGCCGGAAACCGCCTGGCTGACGGGAGAGAGCTTGCGATCGGCGGCTCGGATTTATGGAGAAGCGATGAATCGTCTGACGGCAAAATTTCTTCAATTGGGGCTGCTGAAGGTGGATGTGGAAAAATTGTCAAGAGGCGAGGCCGAAATCCAAAGTAATGACATCACATAAGAAAGGACTTGCAAACGAAAACGGGCGAAAAAGTTTGGCACGATTATTCTTTCGAACTGATATTCTGAACTTAGAGTAGAAAAAGAAAAAAGGGACACCTATCCGGTGTCCCTTTTTTATTGGTCCCGACAGGTGAGAGTCTGAGCAGACCCTGCATGGGGATGATGCGGGTTTCAGAAACGAGGAATATGCGGAACAGAGATGACGAAGCGCGGAACACGTTGGTCCGGCGGGTTTGGCGAGCGGCCCTGGGAATGCTGGCGGTTGCAGCGGCGATCTTTCCGCCGCACATGGCCGCACAGATCCATATGACGACGGTGCAGGGCACGGTGTACCGCGCCGATGGAACGCCGGCGGCGGGAACGCTGCTGTTGAGCTGGCCCGCATTCACGACTCCGCAGAATCAGGCTGTAGCGGCGGGAAACATGAGCGCGGCGATCGGAGCGGACGGATTTGTCAGCGTGAACCTGACGCCCAACTCCGATGCGCTGCCGACAGGCACCTACTACACGGCGGTCTACCACCTGAACGATGGAACAGTGAACCAGGAATACTGGGTGGTTCCGTCGGCGGGGAATGCTTCGATTGCAGCGGTGCGGGCCCAGCTGCAGCCCTCGACGGTTGCGGTGCAGCCACTTTCGAAAACGTATCTGGACAGCGCGATCGCGTCGCTGAATGGCTCGTGGCTGCCGGTGGCAGGTGGGACGATGAGCGGACCTCTGAATCTCAACGGAGATCCATCGGCGGCCAACCAGGCGGCGACGAAGCACTATGCGGATCAGCTGGCTGCGGCCCAGCTGCCACTTTCCGGGGGCACAGTGTCTGGACCGCTGAACGCGAAGCAGATTGAGGGACATCTCTACGCCGACCAGTGGCAATCGGGAGCTGGCAAGAATGATGGGATCGCTATGTCCCTGTCGGAGTGTGCGACTTATCCGTATGCCTGCCAGGTTCTGGCTCCGTCGACTTATGCGCTGAATGAAACGCCGCCGTGGGGTGGATATCTTCAGTGGATCGCGGGGCGGACGATTTATACGGGGCCCCCCGCCTCGGTACCGAACGGCACCTGCCTGGTCGATGACCGGCTGGGGGCGCCCCAGGTGATGTGTGTTCCGAAGGTTCCACCGTATTGGGCACAAGGGGCCACAGGGTGGACGGAGGTGGGCCCTTCTTTTACGGTGATGCAGACGAATCACCCCACGGATGCGATGACCGGCTGGACCGCTCCTGGCCTGGCGGTGAACAAGGCGAACTATTTCGGAACGAGAAACTTCTCTGCCGGAATCCCGAACGGCTCGGGTCAGACGAACAACACGGGGCTGCAGGTGGTGACGACGACGTTCGCACCGGCGACTACGAACTCGGTGGCGAATTACCTGCTGGCGAATTCGAATGGCGACCATATTGGCCTGTACGACTGGGACGTGTCGCGCGGGGGAATCTCGGCGGGGGATAACGAGGGCAACGAAGAGCGCTTTGCGCACATGGAGGCACCGGATGTGTGGCAGGGCCGGGTGAACTCGATCACGACGATCGCGAGCAACGATACCGGCCATACAACTTCGCTTTGCACGGCGCCGTGCACAGTGGTGAGTGCAACGCAGACGCAAGGATCGATCGGCACTTTGGGCGATGAACTGCCGGTCGTCGATATCACTCGCGGATACTCGACCGGATACATCACGAGCATCGCCGGCAATGTTGTGACGGCATCGTCCAACGCGAACTGGGATGCGCAGTACG
>DASZYN010000577.1:0-2038 GCA_035545435.1 Acidobacteriaceae bacterium
GAATTCTCATTGACCTTTACCTCCGGAGAGATCGATGGGAAACAGACAAGCTGTCCCTGGCCAGGACGCCAAACCAGAACCTTTTGGTGCGCACCAGCGGACCGGGCTTCGTCCGAATGTTACGCATTATAGTGTTACCGAATGTAACACATACGATTGTACCGAGCGCAAGGAAATTTCCATCTTCATGTCGATCCAGTTGTGGCAGCGCCGTCTGTCGGACAAGTGGGTGACCCGACGCGGCGAATGAGTGCATGGCGGCTGGCGAAAGCATCCAAAGTTCTGCTCACCGTAGCGTGTGTCTCAATATATGAGACGCATATCTCATTCATTGACCTTGCCGCGTGACGGTGGGTAAGATGCTCAGGATGAAACGCGCCCCCTTTCCTCTCCTGGTTCTTGTCCTGTTGTTCGAGATGAACGTAGTTCCGGCAATCTCCGCGGAATCGAATTCCGTGAAGTCCAGTACGACCGCCGCGCATTCAGCAAATGCTTCGCCGGTGACGCAAAGTTCCGATGCAGCAGACGCCGACTCGCCGCAAGCACGCGAGGAACGCCTGGCCTGGTTCAAACAAGCGAAGTACGGCATGTTCATCCATTGGGGGCTCTACGCGATTCCTGCGGGCGAATGGAAGGGCAAGCGCTGCCCGGGCCTGGGCGAGTGGATCATGAACCGGTGCAGAATCCCGGTGAAGGAATACGAGCAGCTGGCGAAGCAGTTCAACCCGGTGGATTTCGACGCGGACCGGTGGGTGCAACTGGCTCAGGACGCGGGCATGAAGTACATCGTGATCACAGCGAAACACCATGACGGCTTTGCGATGTTCGGTTCGAAGGCAAGCCCGTACAACGTGGTCGACGCTACGCCCTATCGCCGTGACGTTTTGAAGGAACTGGCGGAGGCATGCCGCCGCCACAACATGCCGCTAGGCTTCTATTACTCGCAGTCGCAGGACTGGCATGAGCCCGGGGGAGCGGGAAACGACTGGGACTTCGGTCCGGACCAGGACGCGAACAAGAAGGAGCTGAAACCATACGATCAGTATCTGCAGGGCAAGGCTGAGCCACAGGTGAAAGAACTGCTGACGAACTATGGACCCGTGGCACTGATTTGGTTCGACACCCCGCGCATGATGACGAAGCAGCGAGCCCAGCGGTTTACCAACCTGGTGCGATCGACGCAGCCGAAGACACTGATCGACGGCCGCCTCGGGGACAAGGGCGACTATGTCTCGACCGGCGACAACGTCATTCCGTCAGGCAGGAGCGATCAGTACTGGGAAGTGCCGGCCACAACGAACCACACGTGGGGCTTCCGCAAGGATGACACCGACTGGAAGGCGCCGGGCGATATTCTCTTCAAGCTGGTCGATGCCGTGAGCAAGGGGGGTAATTATCTTCTGAATGTCGGGCCCATGGCGAACGGGGTGATCCCTCAGGAGGCGCAGGACAATCTGCGCACCGTTGGAAGCTGGCTGAAGAAGAACGGCGAGGCGGTTTACGGCGCTGGACCAACGCCGTGGGGTAACGAGTTCGGCGAGCCGAGCGCGAAGGGCGAAAAGGACCTGCGCGGCAATCCGCTGGTGTTGGCGCACGATGAGTGGCGCGTTACGACCCGCCCGGGAAAGTTGTACTTTACATTTTTTCAGGAGCCGCGCGTACCTTTCGAACTCCCGCCTATGAAGAACAAGATCGTGCGCGCCTACCAACTGGAAGACAGGAAGCCTGTGCCGATCCACCAGGAGAACGGGAAGACGAACATCGAAGTGCCGCGTCCCATGTGGGATCCGATGGCGACCACGATTGTGGTGGAAATCGAAGGCGGAACCGTGGAACAGTAAAACCTGCGTATCCACCCTGGCGCTCCGCGGGCCGGGACGCCCGCGGAGATTGTCTCATCGCCGATCGAACCGCTACGCGGCACTTACGGGAACAGGCGCCTCCCTCGGTTCGATCACGCCAAGGCTCTTCACAACCTGGAACTGACCGCCGCGAGCCTGGGCAATGTACATGTTCATGCGCACATGGTGTTGTCCGG
>DASZYN010000578.1:0-4062 GCA_035545435.1 Acidobacteriaceae bacterium
CGTGAAGTCGCTCTACATTACCGAGAACGGCTGCTCGTCGGATGACGTCCTGCGCCCCGAGGCGCCGAATGCCGCGGGCCAGGTCCTCGACTCCGACCGCGTCCTCTACCTGCGCAACTACCTCACCCAGATGCAGCGCGCGGCAGGCGAAGGCGTACCCCTCCACGGCTACTTCCTCTGGAGCCTGCTCGACAACTTCGAATGGGCCTCGGGATATTCGAAGCGGTTCGGCATCACGTATGTTGACTTCGAAACGCAGAAGCGTGTACCGAAGATGTCGTACGACTTCTACAAAGAGGTGATCCGCTCCAACTCCGTGGTGTGAGGACAGCGTTCAGTTGTCAGCGTTCAGCGTTCCGTTGTCAGGGCAATCGTCAAAGGCAAATGCCGAGGCTTTCTGGGAGCCTGGTGTGGTGTTTCCGAAATTTCTTTATGCGGAAGAGAAGCAGGTCCCTCCGCTTCCCCTTCGCTACGCTCAGAGTCCGGTCGGGATGACAAGGTAAAGGAAGTTCAGAAACACCACACCAGGACGCGGACGCTCGAGGGGGTCACGACTGGACGGATTCCCGAATCGAGGCCCAGAGCTCGCGGACGCCGACGCCGGTTTTCGCGGAACAAAAGAGCAAAGGAACGTCTCCGAAGGCCTGGCGCAGAGCGGCGAGTGCTTTGGCGCGGCCGTTTCCTGAGAGGCGATCTGCTTTGGTGCCCACGATCAGGTAGTTGCGGCCTGCGCTCTCAAGAAATTCAAAGAGCTGTGCGTCGCTGGCTTTCGGCGGAATCGTGCTGTCGACGAGGCAGACACACAGAGCGAGCGTGGGCCGTTCGCGCAGATAGGGGTCGATGAATTTAGGCCAGTCCGCCGAGATGGATTTGGAAATCTTCGCGTATCCGTAGCCAGGCAGATCGGCAAAGAGCAGTTGCGGATGCTGGCCGGGTTTTTCGCGCCAGGGAGCCGTGGCGAGGGCAAAAAAATTGATGGCGCGCGTGCGGCCGGGCGTGGAGGAGACGTGGGCCTGCTTTTCGCCGAGGAGTGCGTTAATCAGGCTCGATTTGCCGACATTCGAACGGCCGAGAAAGGCGACCTCCGGCGGGCCCGGCTTTGGAAAATGGGCGGCGGCCGTCGCCGAAAGAACAAATTTGGGATACAAAGTCTTCATCGCTTCGAGCCCCAGTCTAACGAAACGCTCGCAGGCGCACATCGTTTGTTGAAAGGGATCGTCGATGAGAGTGATTGCCCGCTGTGCTGTCCTGTCTGTTCTGCTGCTGGTTGGGAGCGGGCTTCCGGTCCGCGCTCAGTCGAGCGAGAGCGCGATCCGGCGCGTACTGGCCGATCAGCAGAGTGCGTGGAACCGCGGCGATATTGTCGCGTTCATGCAGGGATACAGCGACTCTCCGCAGACGACCTTCATCGGCAAGACGATCCAGCACGGATATCAGATGATCCTCGCGCGGTATCGGCGGAAGTACGGTTCACGCGCGGCGATGGGCGAGCTGATGTTCAGCGATCTTGATGTGCGCATGCTGGGAGATGAGCATGCAGTGGTCACCGGACATTTTCATCTGACGCGAGCTGCAGCGGGAGGCGGCGATGCGGCTGGGATGTTCTCGCTGATCTTCGAGAAAGAGAAAGACGGCTGGAAGATCATCCTCGATCACACAAGCGTGTGAGAAGGAGATCCCCCGCAAGAGGGACGCGTTCTGCGGCTCAAACGACACAGGTCCTGGGAGCCCTCACAGCGAGCTGAAAAATTTCCACGGCGGAAAGGGCGAATCCGGTAAGAAGTTCCCGTTTTCGCAAAAACGTTGCCCGAGTGTTACCAAGGTTTTCACTTTCGGGCAACTTTTTTCTTGCGTTCGATTGAGGTGAAGGTACTATGCGGTCAGTAATTAACTTGACTCCTGTGATCGGGCCTAAGTAGTTACCGTTGTAACCACTTACGCCTGCGGCTTCTGGTGGAAAGTTTTCCAGAAACTGCGCCGTGAACCCCTGCGCGACCGGGGTTCCAGCATGCACGTGGCCCGGGGGGCCAGGCATTACCGCACGCTGGCACGACCTCATTCTCTTTTTTAGTAAGGTTTCGCGCACTCATGAAGATTTGTAAGAGTTTTGCTGTTTTGGCCTTCCTGTTCGCCGCCGTCACCGCCTTCGCCGATCCCACGGTCGCTTCGCCCGCTAACGGATCCACGGTATCCTCCCCTTTCAATTTGTCTGCGAGTGCGTCGTCGTGCTCATCCCATTCCATTTCGGCGATGGGCTACTCGTTTGATAACAGCCCAAGTACAACGTTCGTCTACAGCAATTCTTTCAGCGCCAGCGTTGCAGCCTCGGCCGGAGCTCACGTTCTGCACGTGAAGTCGTGGGGTGTTGGCGGCGGCGGTTGTGTGACGGATGTCGCCATCACCGTCAGCGGCACCACACCACCGGCTGCGACCTCGCCGGATGTGGCGGTTAGCAGCCCTGGGGCGGGAGCGAGCGTCTATTCGCCGTTCACTCTGATCGCCAGTTCCCCGACCTGCCAGGGACACTCGACCGCGGCGATGGGCTATTCGTTCGATAACAGCCCCAACACTGCGATTTTCTACGGAACCGCGATGAACGGACCCGTGAGCGCTGCGAACGGAGCGCACGTGCTGCACGTGAAAGCGTGGGGGAATGGCGGAGGCGCATGCAATACCGATGTGCCGATCAACGTGACAGCACCGGCCAACGCCGCGGTGCTTCCCTCGTCCGCGATCAGTGTTTCGAATATCCATAACTTGTCGAACTGGACGCAGAGCAACGACAGCGGGGCGATGGGATGGTCGACAGGGGCGCAGGGGCTGGTGGGGTCGCCGTCACGCAGCGGCTCGGCCCGTGAATTCGTGACCAGCTTCAGCAACAACGGCAACGAGCGCTACTGGGTGTCGTTTGGCGACGACAATGTTTCGACGAATTTTCTGTATGACACCTGGGTTTACGTTCAGAGCCCGAACACTCAGCTGGCGAATATCGAGATGGATATGAACCAGACGATGCCCAACGGACAGACGGCGATTTTCGGCTTCCAGTGCGATGGGTGGAACGGGACCTGGGACTACACGAAGAATGCCGGGACACCGCAGGCGCCGGTGGACACCTGGGTGAAGTCGAACCAGCACTGCAATCCGCGGGAATGGAGCGTGAACACGTGGCATCACGTGCAGGTGGCCTACTCACGCGACAATTCGGGCAACATTAACTATCAAACGGTGTGGCTCGATGACGTGCCGCAGCCGATCAATGTGACGGTGAACTCGGCCTTCGCGCTGGGCTGGGCGCCGAGTCTGCTGACGAACTTCCAGGTGGACGGAATCGGCGACGGCCAGGCGATCGTGTTCATGGACAACCTGACGGTTTACCGCTGGTAAGATCAGGGACCGGATCCAGGCTGGAGACGGTCCCTATGCCTTCCGAGCAGGAACTCTTCGACGAGCTGTCGTTCTATACGCTGGCGCACGGCGATCCGGCGTTTATCCACGAGAACGCCGCGGATGCATGGCGGGCACAGCAAGCAAACGAAACAACGAAACCCATGGCCGTGGTGTTCGCGGTCATGGGTTTGTACTTATATATCGAGAAAGGCTTCACCGGGAAACAGGTACAGCGGGCGCATATGCGCATGGCGCGCGGGCGACGGTCGTGGCCGCAGCTCGCCTTGCCCACGGAACGCGGGCGTATTACGGTCGCGGATGTTGTGGCTGCAAAACCTGGGATGGAGCGCGATGCGATGATCCGCAGGTGGTGCGAAGCGGTTTGGGAGACCTGGCAGGAGAGCCGGCCGCAGATCATGGAATTGGCCAGGGCGGAACTGGGCGTGGATTGATGCGGCGCGGCTTGACATTGGTCCGCGACGGCCTGAGTCTCGTCCAGAGGACAGCATGACTGCACAATTCCAGCCGACACCGACGAACCTGTTTCTGCGATTTTCGCGCGACAAGCTGTTGAATCAGTACTGGCCGCGGCTGCGCAAATGTGTCGAGCCGCTGACGGACGAGCAAATCTGGTGGCGGCCGAACGCTTCGAGCAACTCGATCGGAAACCTG
>DASZYN010000579.1:0-1858 GCA_035545435.1 Acidobacteriaceae bacterium
GCTGCGATCGCTGCCGGTTGCCGACCCCAGTCATCTGGTCCGCATCGGCGACAGGGACGACTGCTGCTACTGGAACACGGTTCAGAACCAGGACGGCGACTTCGATCTGTTTTCCTATGACGCTTACCGGCAAATGAAGGCCGCGGCCCCGGAGTTCGAGCAACTGGCTGCTGTGCAGGCGGGAGGCGCGAGCTTCAGCGTGCGGGAGGGTTCGCAGCCGAGCGTTGCATTGCGAGCCGAGTATGTCTCGGGAAATTACTTCACAACCCTCGGCGTGGGCGCTTTCGCAGGAAGGCCGCTGATCGAAAACGACGATCGCGAGGGCGCGGTTCCGGTGCTCGTACTGAGCTACCGGGCATGGCAGACCCTGTTCGGGGGCGACGCCGCTCTCGTGGGATCGACCGTCAATGTAGAGGGCCACACATTCACCATCGCCGGGATTGCGCCGCCCGGTTTCTTTGGCGACCGCGTCGCTCCCGTTCCTCCCGATGCATGGGCGCCACTCGCAGCCGAGGCGGTGATGGAAGGCGCCAACTCGGCGCTCCTCGACAAAGACGAGGACTGGCTCTATCCCCTGGGACGCTTGCGCGCGGGCGTTGCGCGCGGACCCCTGCAGGCAAAATTATCGGCGGTCCTGCGGCAGTGGCTGATGTCCCGGCCTGCCTATACCGACCACGGCGGCGCCGCGCTGATTCCGAAACAGCATGTGGTCCTCGCCGATGCCGGTGGAGGCATCCAGAAGCTGCAACAGCAGACCGGCAAGGGCCTGCGCATGCTCATGATTCTTTCCGGAGTCGTGCTCCTGATCGCCTGCGCCAACATTGCGAGCCTGCTGCTGGCACGGAACGCGGCGCGGCGTCCCGAAATCGCGGCGCGGATGGCACTCGGAGCGGGACGCGCACGTGTAGTGCGGCAGATTCTCACTGAGTCAGCCTTGCTGAGTGCCATGGGCGGTGCAGCGGGACTGGCCATCGCATATTTCGGCTCGCATGCGATGCTGCGCCTGGCCTTTCCGCTGGCAAAGAATATGACCGTCGATGCCAATCCGTCGTGGCCCGTGCTCGGATTCGCGCTGACGGTCTCGCTGCTGACGGGCATCGTCTTTGGCGCGGCTCCGGCGTGGGCGTCCTCGCATGCAATGCCGGCCGAAGCCCTGCGCGGTGCGAACCGGGCGACCCGGGACCACTCGTCTTTGCCGCAGCGAACGCTGGTGGTGCTGCAGGTGGCATGGTCGGTGATCCTGCTGGCCGGTGCCTTCGCGACAACAAAGTCGCTCAGCAATCTGGAACACCAGGATTTCGGCATCGTGACTGCCAACCGCTATGTGCTGCAGCTCGATCCAAAGGCCGCCGGCTATTCGACGGCGCAGCTTCCGGCGCTGTACCGCCAGATTGAAGAACGGTTCGGCGCATTGCCCGGAGCGACCCATGTCGCCCTGGCCCGCTATCTGCCCATGGGCGGCAACATGTGGGGCTCGTGCGTGATCCAGGAAGGTCACCCGCAGCCGGGCCCGTCGGATCATTGCTTTGCCATCTGGGACAGGGTGAGCGCAGGATTTTTGAACACGCTGGGCGTGCCTCTGGTTCGAGGCCGTGACTTCACGGCCAGCGATACACAAACCACAACGGCTGTGGCCCTGGTGAATGAGGCGTTCGCGCGACAGTTTTTCCCCGGCGAGAATCCCATCGGCCAGCACTTCGGGATCGACCAGGCTCGCAACTCCGGGCGTTTCGAAATTGTGGGCGTCTTCGCGAACATCATGATGGCCAATGCGCGCGGAGACGATCGTCCCGTATTTCTGCGCCCCGCAACCCAGCAACTGAGCGGATTCGGCAGCGCACAAGCCGATGCGGGAGAG
>DASZYN010000580.1:0-5502 GCA_035545435.1 Acidobacteriaceae bacterium
GATGCCCATGGATGCGGCTTCATCGTCGAAGGTCTCGTCGTGATTGTTCTGATAGAGGGAATATTCTTCATGATCGATGTTGGCAACGAAGAGATCCATCCAGCCGTCCTGGTTCACGTCGGCGGCATCGACTCCCATACCGGAGCGCGCCCTGCCTGCCTGGCTGAAGGCGACGCCCGCGAGCGCGCCAATCTCTTCGAATTTGCCTGCCCCGCGGTTCATGAAGAGAAAATTCGAGGTGGTGTCGTTGGAGACAAAGAGATCGAGTCGGCCGTCGTTGTTGAGGTCAGCCGCTACAGCGCCCCAGGCCTTGCCCAGGTGGTCGGCAATGCCCGACAATTTGCTGACATCGGTAAACGTGCCATCCTGGTTATTGCGAAAAAGCCAGCTCGCTGCCGGCTTATAGAGACGGGGCACACAATAGCCCGGACGGTTGTTATAGGTGACGCAGGGAAGATTCTTTGTTTTCGAGAACTCGACAAACTGACAGACAAACAGATCGAGCCATCCGTCGTTGTCATAGTCGAACCAGACGGCGCTCGATGACCAGCCTGGCGCCGCCACGCCGGCCGCGTCTGTTACATCGGTGAAAGTTCCGTCTCCGTTGTTGCGATACAGGATGCTTCTTCCATACTGCGTAACGTAGAGGTCGGGAAAGCCGTCGCGGTTGTAGTCGCCAACGGCTACGCCTTGTCCATAACCGCCACCGGGGACGCCTGCCTTCTCAGTGACGTCGGTAAACGTTCCATCCCGGTTGTTGCGGTAAAGCGCGTTGCGCAGCGGCGGGCTGGGATCGTAGAAATCGCATTTGCCACTGTTAACCAGATAAATATCCATCCAGCCGTCGTTATCGTAATCAAGAAATGCGCAACCGGCGCCGGTAGTTTCCGGGAGATACTTCTGCGGCGACTTACCCGCGGTATGGACCCAGGTAATGCCGCTGACAGAAGGGGGCACTTCCTCGAATGGATAGTGAGGAGGCTGGGTGGCGGAGAGTGCCGGGAGACCGGCAAAACGCAGAGAAGCAATGGTTCCGGCGAGGGTTCGGGCAAAATTGCGGCGCGACAATCCACGCGAGAGTGGCCTGAAAGCTGTCACTGCGGCGCTTTGTCCCCCTGACCGCCGGAATCCTGCGCTGCCTGTTTCTGCAGGGCGAATTCATGCTCCGCGGCTTCTTTGTTGCCGGTACGGGCGTAAGCCGTTGCGAGAGCATAGTGTGCCGCCGGATTTGCCGGTTCCAGCCGGACAGCGGTTTTGAGTGGGGCGACCGCCGGCGCATACTGCTTTTGCGACAGCAGAGACATTCCCAGTCCCAGCCAGGCATCGGCGAAGTTATCGTCCAGTTCGGTCGCGCGGGTAAAGTGATGGACTGCCCCGGCGAAATCCTGCGCCTGACGAGCCAGTTCTCCCGAGACATATTCCGCGCCTGCGTTCGAGGGATCGATGCTGAGCTCTTCCTGTAACTCCTTCTTTGCCTCGTCCTGGAAATTGGGCGCCGGGTTGGGTTTGGACAGCAGCAATCGAGCCAGACGGAAGTGGATGCCTGGGTAGTGGGGATTTTTCTGGAGAATTGTGCGGTAATCCTTCTCGGCCTGATCCCACCGGCCCTGCATTTCACTGGCTTCGGCATCCAGTTCGAGTGCGGGGAGCGAATGCGGCGCGGTCTGCGCCAGCTTCTGCGCCGCCTGGTTGGATAGATCGGAGTAAGCATGAACCGAGAGGTAGAGCACCTCGGGATCACCGGGGAGTTTCTGATTGAGGACATGCACCAGCTGCAAAAGATCATCCCACCGCTGCAGCAAGGTGGCGCAGCGAACACCATCGAGACCGACTCTCTTCTGCAGCGCTTTGTCCGCCAGGTGAGCGACTGTTCTTGTGAGCGTGGGCAGGGCCTCTGAGCATCGGCCCGCTTCGGCGGCCGACGCCGCGTGCTCGGCACTCACTGCATCGTCTGCAGGAACCGCCTTCTGGCCCAGGACAGAGGAACCCTGGAGGGCCAGAGGAAGGAGAATCAGAAAGGAAAAGATCCGGGGAAATTGGCTCATAATCAGCGGAGGCAAGCGCACGGAGCGCCTGCCCCCGTCGCCTTCAGTTCCCCTAATAATAGAACTTCAGAGCAAACTGGATGTTCCTCGCCGGTTGAGAAGTATTGATCAGTCCAAACGACGTGGGATTGGGGTAGTTGGTATCGGGGTGGCCCAGCTGCACGTTGTTAAATGCGTTCAGGAAATCACTGCGGAACTGGAAGTATTTGTTTTCGGTGATGTGGAAGTTCTTCATCACTCCGATGTCCGCATTTTCATAGCCTGGACCTACGTCAGGACCCTGCGCGGGACAATTGCCGAAGGTCCCGGCGGCCGGCTCGGAAAAGCCGCTGGGATCCATCCATACATATCCCTGGAATACTCCGCTGGAGTCAAAGCTGGATTTTCGTCCGTAAACGTGCTGGGTTCCGCAATTCGGGCGAGGGCCTCGGGACCCGGTTCCCGATGTATCGGTTGCGTTATAGACGGCAAGCGGGAAGCCGCTGTGGAGAGAAACGATGGTGGAGGCCTGCCACCCGCCGACCACGGCATCGACGGCGCGGTTCATGTTTGCACCATATTTCCTGCCTCGGCCGACGGGCAGAGAGTAGGTGGCGTAAGTGGAAAGAATATGTTTGGAGTTGTAATAGCAGCTGGCATAGTCGCCCGCAGGATCGTAGAGATTCTGGTAATAGGGTGACGCCGGTGTGGCCTGCGTGGCCGCGCCCCAGGTTCCGTAGTAGCCGCTGTTGTTGGTGAGGCAGTGCGACCAGGTATAGGCCACCTGGCCTTCAAGGCCGTTGGAAAGACGATGTTCCAGCACGCTCTGCAGGGCATCGTAATGCATGTAGCCGGTGGACGACGTACCGGACACCGTGGAGATATCCGCAAGCAGCGATGGATTTCCCTGGAAATAGGTGCCGGGCTGAGCGGTTCCATTCACGAGCCGTTCCTGGGAGTAGGGAGTGGGAACCATCAGGTGGGTTCCATGCTGCCCGACATAGCCAACCTGGAGTGCGGTGTTGGCAGTGAAGGCATTCTGAATGGTGAGGTTCCACTGCTGATCCATGGCCGGCTGGACGGTCTTGTCCCATACGTACATTACCGCGCCAGCGAAGGGATCACCGCTTACGCTGCCCCCGGGACCCTGCTCGGTCCTGTAAGTCGGGCCACTGTAAGTCGCAGTCACTTCGGTGGGAGTAAAGGGAGGGTTGCGGGCGAGACGCAGATTTGTTCCTGTCCCTTCAAGGTAAGACGATATGGTATATGCTCCGCGGACTACAGTTTTGTTGTGCAGCGCGGCCGGCGACCAGGCGAAACCGAAGCGAGGCTCAAAGTCAGGCAATCCATAAACGGAGTTATAAAGCGACCGGCTGTTTCCATCTTTTCCCGCGTATTCGATCTGACCGGTAACCAGATCGAGATTGTCCTGAAGATTGTTGAGCTCAACCCAGGGAGTGTGGGCTTCATAGCGCAATCCAAGATTCAGAGTCAGAGTGGGAGTTATGCGCCAGTCGTCCTGTCCGTATCCGGCATAGGTCCAGGAGAACTGATGCCACGTTCCTCCCCCGCTGACCCCTTTACCGGTCGCTTCGGGATAGCCGAGGAAGAAGTCGGCTCCAGCATCGCCGGAGAATGATCCACCAAACAAAATTGATCCGTATTCACCACTATTGCCGCTGTAGAAGGTGTTGATCCGGTAGCGCCACATCTGGAAGCCCGCTTTGATGACATGCTTCCCGCGGGTGTAGTTCAAACCGTCGTCGAACTGGATGACCGTATCCGCGAAATCCTGGTCAACGACGCTGCTGCCGATGTTGGTGAGGGCGCCGCCGGAGCCGGGCTCAGGCGCTGTGCCGCCGGCAAACCCCATCAGGAGCAGGCCCGGTCCAACGGAATTGGCGTTGGCGATGCCTAAATCAGTCCCAAGATTGCCGATCTTCGGGTCAAACGTGGTGCCGGTAAGGAGCGTGATCCAGCTTGTACCGAAGCGCAGTTCGTTCAGGAGATTGGGGCTGAAGGTGTGAGTCCAGGTGCCGACAACATTGTGAATGGGCGCGTGAGTAAAGGTGTTGCCCAGAATCAAAAGCGAATTACTGGCGGGATCGTTCTGATATTCCTGGGAATAGCGTCCGTCAAAGTGATCCCTGGCAGTAATGTTGTAATCAATTTTGAGGTCACCCTGATCCGTATTGAACGCCTGTGTATACACGTTGACGGCGTTGTTGACCTGATTATTGTTGATGGGCGTCGGATAGTAGGAAGAGGCAAACAGTTTGGTCGCGACACTATCGCGTTGGCCAACCGGGATCTGGTTTTGGTCGTAGTTCTGCCCGGTAGTTGGGTCCTTGAGCTGGGTTGTTGGCAGCAAGGCGCCGAAATCGCCACCCCGCTCTGCGTTTGTGAAGACCGTGATGAAGTTGCTGGTTGCAGGATGATCGAAGCGTTGCCCCTGATAATCCAGGAAGAAGAATAGCTTATCTTTCAGGATAGGGCCGCCCAGGGTACCGCCGTACATATTCCAGCGCAACGTGGCTCGGGGTAATTCGTTTCCGGGGCCATTGAATTTGTTCTCCCACTGGTTGGCGTTCAACACGTCGTTGCGCAGAAATTCCCAGACGTCGCCATGGAACTGGTTGGTGCCGGACTTAATTGAGGCATTGATGATGCCGCCCTGGAAATTGCCGAATTCGGCGGGCGCATTGGCGGTAATCAGATTGAATTCCTGGATGGCATCGGGAGACGGTGTGAAGGCGAGCAAGTTATCCGATGTCTGGTTATTGTCCATCCCGTCGAGGATGAAGTTGTTGGATTGCTCACGATTCCCGTTGATATAGGGTCTGCCGCCGCTTGCGGTGTTATCGCCGTTGTTGAAGGTCGAGTTATCGGGATTGACGCTGCCAGGAGACAACAACGTCAGTTCCACGTAATTGCGGGTCGCAAGCGGGATGTTGCTGACCGCGCGTGAGTCGACAAGGGTGCTGACTTCTGTGGTTTCCGACTGCAGTTCAGGCGCTTCGGATGTGACCTGCACTGTGTTCGTGACGGCGCCTACGCTCATTTTGAACTCAAGGCGCGCCGTCTGGTTGAGCACCAGGGTCAGATGGGACTGGACTGCTGTCTGAAAGCCCGGCGCTTCGACTTTGACATCGTACGTGCCGATGGGCAGGCGGGCAAAGGTGAAGATGCCGCCGTCGGCGCTTTTTGTCGTGTAGGCTGTGCCGCGCTCGATATCGGTGGCAGTCACGGTGGCGCTATTGATCACTGCCCCGCCTGCGTCGATGACCGTACCGGTAATGGATGCGGTTATCTGCTGGGCCTGCAAAGGGCAAGAGAGCTGGGTTGCGGCAAGCGCCACGAGGATAGATCCCCACAACATCATCCTTCTCATACTGGCCTCCAGTTGCTTCCGGGGATACTTGCGGCATCTTTTCAGGCGATGCCGGGGACTGCACTGAGGAGCCCACTTCCTGGGTCG
>DASZYN010000581.1:0-2347 GCA_035545435.1 Acidobacteriaceae bacterium
CGCGCAGCAAAGTCAGAGTGACCGCCTTCAGAGGCCATGGGGATGTGGGTCTTCCCGTTCCACACGAGGATGCCCTCGCCGAGGCCGGTGCCAGCAGAGATGAGAGCACGATTGCCAACGCTGGCGGGATCGCCGGGATGGAGCGTGAAGATCTGTTCGGGAGTGAGTTCGGCGATGCCGTAGCCGTTGGCTTCGAGATCGTTGATGAGGAAGAGATGCGTGATGTTGAGGCCGGCGGAGAGCTCGCGCGCATCGAGAACCCAGGGAAGATTCGTCAGGCGCAGGCGGCCACCGCGGACGGGACCGGGAACGCCGAAGCAGGCGGCGGTGATTTCAGGGCTTCCACTTTCGGCGAGGAAGTGCTGGACGATCTCCTGGAGGCCGCTGTATTCGTTTGCAGCGAATCGTTCATCGCGAACGTGAACCAGCTCGCGGTGCTCGAAGCTGTACAGCGCCAGGTGAACCTTGGTGCCGCCTACATCGCCGGCGAGAATCATCTTGCAATCTCCAGCGTTCCGGTTCCGTCTGCGGCGGGCGCCGGCAGATGCGCAGCGGCCGCGGAGTCGAGCAGGAACAGCAGCCGCCCATTCTGCGGCTGGATGAGTTGGGAGGGAAGGGTTTCAGGATCGTAAGGCCCCTGCAGAACGTGGCCAAGCGGATCGGCTTTGGCCGGACCGTCGATGAGAAAGAACACATCGCGGGCGGCGTTGATGACCGGCCACGTGAGTGTGACGCGCCAGCTCTGTTTCTGCTGCGGGACGTGGTTGGCGACCGCGATGCGGATCATTTCGTGGAGCGCATCGGTGTGCGGAAAGAGCGAGGCGCAATGGCCGTCGTTGCCCATTCCGAGCTGGATCATGTCGAAGACCGGGCCCTGAGCACCTTCGAGGCGGTAGTGGCCGCGGATGGCGGATTCGTAGCGAGCGGCGGCCTCTTCCGGATCGAGTTCACCTTCAATGCGAATGACGTGATCGGGTGGCAGGGGAACCTTGCTCAGCAGAAGGTCGCGCGCCGCGCCGTAATTGCTGTCGGGATGATCCGGGGGAACGCAGCGCTCGTCGACCCAGAAGATCCAGAGGCGATCCCACGGAATGGCCGCGCGGTATGGTTCATTGGGATCAGCAAGGAGCGCAAAGACGACCTTAGGGGTGGTGCCACCGGAGATCGCGATACGAGCGACGCCGCGTGCGGCGACTGCGGTCTGAATGCTCTGGACGAATTTTTCCGCGGTGGCGCGCGCAAGCGCATCCTGTTGCGGGAAGACGCGGTAATCGACGTGAATTTTTTTGGCCATTGCCGGACGCGCGGTGGAACGGTTACCGAACGCAAAGCGGCATTCTATCGCCGCCAGGACAGTCGCGAAAGCCGAATGCTAACCCTTTGTGGGAAGGTCCACGCTGTGCCAGACATGACCGTCCCGTCCGATGAGTTCGTCGCCGCATTCCGGGCCCCAGGTACCGGCCGCATAGTTGGGGAAGGTTTGCGGAACCTTCTTTGCCCAGGCATCGATGACGGGGGTGTAGAGGGCCCAGGTCGTCTCCACACCGTCACGATGCGCGAAGAGGGTTGCGTCGCCGAGCATAGCATCGAGCAGAAGGCGCTCGTAGCCGTTCGCGGAGGAGGACCCGAAAGCCTGCGCGTAGTTGAAGTCCATGACAACGGGACAGACGGCCATTTGCGGACCGGGAACTTTGGCGCCGAAGCGGAGGGAGATGCCTTCGTCGGGCTGAATGCGCATGGTGATCCGATTAGGCTGGATGTCGGTGCAGGGGCCGTGCATGTGCGTGCCAAAAAGTAACATTGGCGGTTGCTTGAACTGGATAGTGATCTCGGTGACCCGCCGCGCGAGGCGTTTGCCGGCGCGCATGTAGAACGGGACACCGGCCCAGCGCCAGTTGTCGATTTCGAGGCGCACGGCGGCGTAGGTTTCGGTCTGCGATTTGGGATCGACGCGATCCTCTTCGCGATATCCCTTCACCATCTGGTCGCCAACGATGCCGGGACCGTACTGGCCGCGGACGCAGTCGAAGATGTTGAGGGGCTTAATGGAGGTCCACAGCTTGATCTTTTCGCGGCGAACGGCGTCGGCGGCGAAGCTCGCAGGCGGCTCCATGGTGATGAAGGAGAGCAGCTCCATGATGTGGTTCTGCATGACGTCGCGGAGAGCGCCGGCCTTTTCGTAAAAGGGGCCGCGGCCTTCGATGCCAATGCTTTCGGCGGCGGTGATCTGCACGTGGTCGACGAAGTTGCGGTTCCAGATGGGCTCGAAGATGCCATTGGCAAAGCGGAAGACCAGCACGTTCTGCACGGTCTCCTTGCCGAGGTAGTGATCGATGCGGAAGATCTG
>DASZYN010000582.1:0-2034 GCA_035545435.1 Acidobacteriaceae bacterium
GGCTGCGTGGTGACAATGCACGGCACCGTCGCGTCGTAGTGGTAGAGAAACGCGTCCGGAAGCATGCGCAGCAGCTTGTTCGCCCGCTCCGTATCTTCGGCTTCGCGCTTCCGCCGATGTTCCTGGAGGTCGGGATCAGCGTCCAGCTTGTCGAGTCGATCGATTTGCGCCTGATGTGTTGCGGGGTTCAGCGCCGCTCCATTCGCCGCGATCGCCAGGGCCACATCGCCCTGTTTGGTTTCGATGATCGCCTGCATGTAGTCGCGCCGCTCATCCTTCTTGTGCAGGATGAACCGCTGCGGATGATGCGTCGCCTCTGCAGCCAGGTGATTGGCCACGGCGCGGCGAACCAGAGCAGCAGCATCGACCGCCGGGGGTGGCGCAGGAGTTTGCGCCGAGAGGCCCGGGAGACAGAATCCGGCCGCAAGCGAAGCCAGGACCAGAACTGCGGCGTGCGGGTTGCGGTGGAGGAGTCGGTGCATGCGCTTACGGCACTAGCAAAGATGGCGCGGAGTTCCCAAAAGACGCCCGGAACCTGCCGAAACGCGCCCGGCAGCCCCTGGTCCAGTTATAGACGAGCCGGCCTCGCCCCGGGTTCCGCAACTTGTGCTATCGGAGGATAGGCTTCGACCGTGCCAATCCTTTAAAATGGAGGGTATGAGCCGCATGAAGTTTCGTGTCTGGGCGCCGCTCATGGCGGTCGTCCTGGGTCTGGTTTTCGCAGCCCACGCGCAGGACCATGTCCGCGGGCGAAAATACAAAGCGCCCCCGCCGACCTGCAAAGTCACCGTGACCGTCATCCGGGGCTACAACGGAAAACCCCTCGAGAACGCCTCGGTCGTCTTCCATCCCATCAAGGATGGCAAGGATACCGGCGGCATGGAACTGAAGACCGACGAAGACGGCAAGGTCACCCTGGATATGATCCCGGTCGACGAAGACCTGCGCCTTCAGGTGCTCGCCACCGGCTTCCAGACCTTCGGCCACGACTACGATCTCACCGGCACCTCCAAAGAAATCGAAGTCCGCATGAACCGGCCGCAGAGGCAGTACTCCATCTACGAGAGCCACCCCGGCAACAACGCCGGCCAGGCCACCACCGAGCCGCAGGGCGATCAGAAAGACAAGGACAAGGACAAACCCCAGCAGGACCAAAAGCCTCACGACTAGCTTCCGCTGGGTGCCCCACAACCTGGCCTGAACGAAGCCTCACTTCGTGAGGCGAGCCGAATGGCTCCCTGCGGTTGGGGATGTGGGTATCGCGCAGAGCGCGACCTCATTCTGCCTCAACTCGGCCTATCGATAGTCACTTCGGCCGTCGCACTACACTCCGGCTTCCTCCCCCCAACCCGCTATTCTGAAGTGGCCGTGTCCTCCTCCCAGCCAGCAACCGCAAGCCTCCCCTCCCTGCACGATTTCTTCGCGCCGGGAGGCGTGCTGTCGCGGTCCCCACTCCCCTACGAGTTCCGCCGCGGCCAGCTCGAGATGGCCCAGGCCGTCGAGCGCGCCCTCCAGGACCAGCGACACCTCATCGTCGAGGCCGGAACCGGAACCGGAAAGACCCTCGCCTATCTCCTTCCCGCGCTCCGCCGCTGCGCCGCCACCGGCCATCGCATCATCATCTCCACCGGCACGAAAAACCTGCAGGAGCAGCTCTTCTTCAAGGACATCCCCTTCCTCGAATCGCTCCTCGGCCCGCTGCGCGTCTGCTACATGAAGGGCCGCGCCAACTACCTGTGCCGCCACAAGCTCTTCGCCCTGCGCAACCAGCCCATCCTTTCCGGTCTGGAAGAAATCTCCCAGTACCAGGCCATCGCCGACTGGGAAAAGACCACCGAAACCGGCGATCGCGCCGAGATCGACGACCTGCCCGAAGCCAGCGCCCTCTGGTCTAAACTCGACGCGCGCAGCGAGGCCTGCCTCGGCCAGACCTGTCCCGACTACGGCCGCTGCTTCATCACCGAGATGCGCCGCCGCGCCGCCGAGAGCGACGTCGTCATCGTCAATCACCACCTCTTCTTCGCGGACATGGCC
>DASZYN010000583.1:0-3322 GCA_035545435.1 Acidobacteriaceae bacterium
CCGGATGAAGTCGTCCACCACACCACAAGTAACTTCAAGGCGTTTTTTCGTACCGAAATACCGGTCTCAACTCACGTTTCCGGGCAGTAAAGGATAATCTGGAAGAGAAGAGGCCCCCATGGCAGCAGAAAACTCCTTCGACATCGTCAGCAAGGTCGATATGCAGGAAGTGCGGAACGCGATCGACCAGGCGACGAAAGAGGTGCGCACGCGCTTCGATCTGAAAGATTCGAAATCGGATATTCACCTGGAAGGCGAAGACGCGATCCAGCTCGCCTCCGTCGACGAATACAAGTTGCAAGCCGTAACGGAAATCTTGCGCCAGAAGCTGGTGAAGCGGAACGTTTCGCTTAAATCTCTTACCTTCGGCAAAGTGGAGCCTGCCGCCGGGTCCTCGGTGCGCCAGAAGATCACCCTCCAGCAGGGGCTCGCTGGAGAGAAGGCAAAAGAGATCGTTAAAATCATTAAAGACTCAAAGAAGAAGGTTCAGGCTTCGATTCAGGGCGATACCGTCCGCGTATCGGGCAAGGACCGCGATGCTCTCCAGGAAGTGATCGCGATGCTGAAGGGTCGCGATCTCGGCATCGATATGCAGTTCACGAACTACCGTTCCAACTGAACGGTCGGCCCCGCAGTCGGAGAACCTTGAGTGAGCACAGTGGCGACATCGACGGCGAAGGAAGTGTTCGACCTGCTGCACGATGACCTTGCCGCCATCGAGCGGGAGTTCAGTTCCGATGCCGTATCCTCGGTCTCCGCCATTACCGAGATCTCCGACTACCTGCGCGAAGGTGGCGGCAAACGCATTCGCCCCTCCCTGCTGTTGCTGGCCGCGCGTTGCCTTGGCTATTCCGGCCGCGGAATGATCCGCCTCGGCGCGGTCGTGGAGATGGTCCATACCGCCACCCTGGTGCATGACGACATCATCGACGCAGCCGACGTGCGCCGCGGCCGCCCCTCCACCAACCACACCTGGGGCAACGGCAAATGCGTTCTGGTTGGCGACTGGCTGTACATGCAGGCCTTCCGCATCGCACTGGAAGAGCGCAACTTCCGCGTTCTCGAACTGCTCATCGGGCTCACCCAGCAGATGGTCGAAGGCGAACTGCTGCAGATGGAATGCCTCGGCAAGCCCATCTCGGCTGGCGAGTACTACGACCTGATCTACCGCAAGACCGCCTGCCTGTTCGAAGTTTCCATGCGGCTGGGCGCCGTCCTGGCCGGTGCGGATCAGGCGACGGAGGATTCCCTCGGCGGGTATGGCCGTAACCTCGGCCTGGCATTCCAGATTGTCGACGACGTTCTGGACCTGACGGCGACCGAAGAGGTGCTGGGCAAACCCGTGGCCAGCGATCTGCGCGAAGGCAAGGCCACCCTCGCCGTCATCCACACCCTTGAGAACGGCAGCACACCCGCTGAACAGACTGCGATCCAAACCGTGCTGGAGGATCAGAACTTCGAGCGCGTGTCGCATCAGGAGATCCTGCGCATCCTGAATCGAAACCAGTCCGTGAACTATGCCATGAAGGCCGCGTTTGACTACGCAGCGGCCGCCCAGACCGCCCTTGCCGCCGTTCCGGACTCCGAATACAAACGCGCCCTCCAGTGGATGCCGGAATTCGTCGTCGCCCGCGAAAAATAATCGTTCGCGAGTCACATTCGGTTTCTGGGTGACCGATTCCAATCGTCCCCTGTTGCTGGTTTTTCAACCTGGTGGCGTTTCCTCGCGAGCGAGGAGACGCCAGGGCGTGAGGGCGGGCAGTCGGGGTCCTGGCGAAACACCGTTTCGCCGGGATGGCTGTGCAGGTACCAGGAGAACCGGTCACGTAAACCCCTGGCTTCCACCTTAGGGTCAGCTTCCGGTTTGCCGTTACGCCGGCGCTAGTCTTGTTGCGCATTGGGTGCTGCGGAGCAGCACGACGGTAGAAGCCCCAGCCTTCAGGCCGGGGAAATCAGGGATCTGATGGCAAGGCTTTAGCCGCGGCTCGAATGTTCCGGATTGCCAGTCACTCGTTCGTGTGCTTCGAGTCGAAGGTGAACAGCCAGTTTTCAACAGCAACAACGGGATACTCGTGGAGTGAGCTGTACGGGCACTTTGCCAATCCGCAATCAGCATCACCGACTCGAATCTCATATTCTAGGCGCGGGGGGGAACTCGCTGACAGATGCATCTCGGCGAAGAGTGGTTCTTTCCAATCCGGGGATTTCTTGTCGTCCGCCACCCAGATCATCAAGGCCGTCAGCACGAACGTTCCTGAAGGCTGCCCTTTTGCGGTGCACGGTGAGATATCGTCAACCCATGCATACCTGCCCCAATCGTCTTTGCCGTTGAGCAGTTCCTGAGTGAAGCGGGCTAGCCACCTGCAAACTTCGCGAAGATTCTCATCTTCGGAAATGAACTGATTAGGCTCCGCGCTCAGGAATTCCCGGATGGCAGCCGCTAGACCGGCCTCAATCTTGCTGGAAGCGACATTTGTCATGCGTCAGCATTTTCTCTTATTTCCCGAGCGCGCGGCTCTCGAAGTTTCTGTGGTGTCGGCAACCCGAAAGTTTCATGCGGTGGAAGCAGAAAAGCAAACGCAGATCCTTCGCTCGCCTCGCCATCTGCGTAAGGCTTCACGCCGCTCGCATCCGGACGGCGACGCAAAGGTGGTGGGGTGATGTCTGGGCAATCCACCGTTCGGAAGTTTCGTCCGAGACGGAGCCGAAAACGCAGTCCTTTGGGGAGTGTTTTTTCAGTACTCTAATCTCCGTGAAGCTTTCTGCCATCGCCTCGGCCCTCGGCGTCGAACTCCGCGGCCCCGATTCCGAGATCGGCGCCGTCGCCAGCACCGCGAGCGCAACTCCCGCTTCCCTGCTCTTCGCTGAAGACGCCCAAACCCTCGCCGCCGCCCTCGCCTCGAGCGCCGCCGCTGTCATCGTTTCCGCGAAACTCGCGCCCGCAACCAGCGAAAAAGCGCTCCTCATCGCCGCCCAGCCCCGCCTCACCTTCGCCCAAACCGCGCGCCTGCTCAAGCCGTCCGAGCCGGCCACCGGCATCCACTCCACCGCCATCATCGACCCTTCAGTCAAACTCGGCGAGCATCTCTCCATCGGACCCTACGTTGTCATCGAAGGCGGCACCCACATCGGCACAGGAACCAGCATCGGTGCCGGCTCCGTCATCGGCCAGGGCGTCAACATCGGCCTGAACTGCCGCATCTACCCGCGTGTGGTCCTCTATCCCGGCACCGAGCTGGGCAACAACGTGGTGCTGCATGCCGGGGTGGTTCTGGGTGCCGACGGATTCGGCTATGTCCGCGACGCGGAGACGGGCGAATAC
>DASZYN010000584.1:0-1685 GCA_035545435.1 Acidobacteriaceae bacterium
CGGAAAACCGGTCGCGTGTCCGCTACGTGGCACAGCGGCCACAGTCCTTCATTCGAGAAGCCATAGTAGTACCCCTGCTGCTCCTCCTCGGACAGCCACACACGCCGCAGCCGGTAGACCTCTTCCCCTGGCGGGACCCCGACACGATCTTCGCGGTCAACCGTGTCCCGATCTGCGCTCCCGCTCCCATGTGCCACCCACACGCCCGAACACGCACGCATTACCGGCTCCAGCGCTGTCACCAGGCCGCTCGCCGGATGCTGCACGTCAATCCCGCCGTCCGGCATGCGCTCGTGAATATAGGGCTCCCGGTTTGCCAGGATCACAATCCGCTCGCCATGCAAATGCCGGTTCAGCGTTTGTTTCAGGCTCGCCGCCGTCCACTGACCCGAATTCTCGTGCTGCTCGTTCGACATCCGGCCCACCAGCTCGCGCAGATCGCTCAGGATCGGCTGAAACTCGCGCCGCGTCCGCCCCCCGCCGCGCAGCAGCCGGCGCAGCTCGAGGCTCCAGTCATGTCGAGCACGGCGAGCTGCCACCAGCGGTACCCCGAATGCCGTAATCGCCAGCAGCAGCGAAATAGCAATCAAAAAGCTGCGCGCCCGATCTTCTCGCTTCTGGATATATCCCAGGTCCTGCACCAGAATCACAAATCCCAGCTGCTGGCTGTCGTCCCGCACCGGCATCGCGCTCACGTGAACGCGTCCCGTCGGCAGCGTGGCAATCGTGCTCCATTCCCGGAACGTTGGTTGCTCCGCTCCTCCCGGACGCGCGTCGATCAGCATGCGCGGTCCCACTTCAAGGCAGTTGAACTCTCCAGGAAACGCTGCCGTCTCCGCCCGCGTGCTCAGATCCGAGCCGCAGGCGGCGGTGGCCATCACGTGCTCATCGCGCGCAATGGCCACCAGATCCCCATGCAATTCCATGGGGTTGTTCCACGCTTGGGCCAGCGAGCGGTTTGCCCCGGTCAGAAACAGATGCGCGCGCGCGCTCACATCGCGCTCAAACCACTCCCGCGCCGTGGTCTCCACCACGCCTGAGGCCGCCCAGGTCAGCAAAGCCAGCCCCGCCAGCAGCCCGAGAATCAACCGCGCTATTCGCGACATATGCAATCTAAGGCTACAACTCCGGAAGCCTCTGCGCTCCTTCTCCACTGCATCCGCTGTCTTACCTTGCCGGTGGATTTTCCACTTCGTTCATGGTGCGATGCCGATTCCGGACAGGCAGGTTCAACAATGGCTCAATATCGTCGGATATCACATAAGTAAAGCGCTCATTTTCGACTAAAATCGTTGCATGGCGCCCCTCCTGACTCCGCGCGAAGCGGCCATGCGGCTTGGCATCTCGTACGCTGCCATGAAGCAGTGGCTTTATCGCGGGAAGCTCAAGGCGATCAAAACTCCCGGCGGTCACTACCGCATCCCTGAATCGGAGCTCGACGCCCTTCTCTTCAAAGCAAAACGTCCGGAAACTCCAAAACGTCAGATGATGCGCACCGTCAGCGGCCGCAATCAGCTTGTCGGACGCATCGTGGATTTGAAGATCGAAGGCCTCCTTGCGCAAGTCCGCCTCTCCATCGGCGGCCAGATCATCACCTCCATCATCACCGCCGACGCTGCCCGCGAGATGCGCCTCAAAAAAGGCGAGACCGTCGCCGCCCTGATCAAATCCACCGAAGTGATGGT
>DASZYN010000585.1:0-3555 GCA_035545435.1 Acidobacteriaceae bacterium
CTCGGCGTTGCAGAACGCAAACCACCTGAGCCAGGAGCAGGGGCTCGATGTGGATGTGGACAGCCTCTACGTGAAGTCGGCCGTGGCCAATGACGGTCCGCGCATGAAGCGCATCCGGCCGGCTCCCATGGGGCGCGCTTATCGGTATCAGCGGCGTCTGTCGCATATACAGATTGCGCTGGCTGAACGCGGGCACGCCGAGGGCCTGGTGCATCGGGTAGAAGACGATTCGGCGGCGGCGCCCGTGAAGGCCGCGGCAAAGAAAACAGCCGGAAGCAAGCCGGCGAAAAAGGCGGCGCCGAAGAAAGCGGCCGCGCACAAACCGGCCAAAAAAGCCGCGGCGAAGAAGCCCGCGAAGAAGAAATAGGACTTACCGTCCCGGCGGATGCGGCTTTGCCGCAGAAGCCAGGACGGGAAGCGAGCGAGAGAGGATTCAGAGATTATGGGACAGAAAGTCCACCCTTACGGATTCCGGGTCGGCGTCAACAAGCCCTGGCGGTCGCGCTGGTTCGCCAACCGCGATTACAGCAGGCTGCTGGTTGAAGACGTTCATCTGAAGCGCGAGCTGAAGGACAAGCTGAAGGCGGCCGGCGTCAGCTCGGTCGAAGTCGAGCGGCCAGGCAACAAGCTGCGCCTCATGATTCGCACCGCGCGTCCCGGCATCGTGATCGGCCGCAAGGGCGCCGAAATCGAGAAGCTGAAGGGCGAGCTGCAGAAGCGCACCAACCGCGATGTGTTCATCGACATTCTCGAGGTGAACAAGCCGGAGCTGGACGCGCAGCTGGTCGCGGAGAACATCGCGCTGCAGCTGGAAAAGCGCGTCGGCTTCCGTCGCGCGATGCGCAAGGCCGTCGACTCTGCTCTCCGCTTCGGTTGCAAAGGCATCAAGGTGCGTGTTTCGGGCCGGCTGAACGGCAACGAAATCGCCCGCTCGGAGTGGTATCTGCAGGGCCGTCTGCCGCTGCACACCCTGCGCGCCGACATCGACTACGGATTTGCCGAAGCACGCACGACCTATGGCGTGATCGGCGTCAAGACGTGGATCTACCGCGGAGATATCTATCAGCAGAAGCGGCGTGAGCCTCAGACCGCGGTGGGCACGAGCGTTTTTTAAGGAGCTGCCGGCGCCTGGCTCTTAGCGGGTTGGCTGGCAGGATTGGTTGTTGTGGTTTGAGCTGGCAGCAGGAAGCTGAGAGCTGGAAGCTGTTTTTGAGGGTTTTCTATGTTGATGCCAAAGAAAGTGAAGTACCGCAAGCAGCAGCGCGGGCGCATGCGCGGCAAGGCGTGGCGCGGCAGCGAGCTGTCGTTCGGCGATTTCGGTCTCAAGGTCATGGAATGCGGTTACATCACCGACCGTCAGATTGAAGCCAGCCGTGTCGCCATGACGCGCTTCATCAAGCGCGGCGGCAAGATCTGGCTGCGGCTGTTTCCCGACAAGCCGGTGACCAAGAAGCCGGCCGAAACCCGTATGGGCAAAGGCAAGGGCGCCCCCGATCACTGGGTAGCCGTGGTTCGCCCCGGGCGGATCCTGTTCGAGATGGAAGGCGTCACGCCCGATCTGGCCAAAGAAGCCATGCGGCTGGCGGCCCACAAGCTGCCGCTGAAGACCAAATTTGTGCAGCGGCACGATGTCAAGGTGGTTGCCGCGGCGAAGTAGCTGGAGATGTTAATGGGAGTGGTGGTTGGCAGGACTGGAACGCTTAGCAGATTTTGAAATACGGGTGGGATCCTGGTACTGGGTCCAGCCGGAGAGAAGAGCAACGATGGAAGTAGAGAAGATTCGGAACCTGAGCGACGAGGAGCTGGCGCTCGAAGGGCGCAAGGCGTCGGAGGCACTGTTCCGGCTGCGGTTTCAGATGAAGCTCGGCCAGACCGAGGGCGCAAAGAAGCTGCGCGAGCTCAAAAAGGACATCGCGCGGATCAACACCATCGGGCGCGAGCGCGAGCTGGGCATCCACACCCTGGTAGCGCCGAAACATCATCACGCGCATGCCGAAGGGCAAGCCGAAGGCGCCGCACCGGTGAAGAGCGCGAAGAAGAAGACCGGAAAATCGGCGAAGAAGAAGACCGCGAAGAAATCCACGCGCAAGGCCGGCGGACGCTCGGCGGCGGCGCGGAAGACGACGGCGAAGCCCTCGGCAAACAAGAAAAAGGCTGCGCGGTCCAGCAGCGTGAAGAAGGGTTAACGAGATGAGCGCAACAGAACAGACTAAAACCGAAGCCGCGCAGGGCAAGCGCAACGAGAAGGTCGGCCAGGTCGTCTCCACGAAAATGCAGAAGACCATCGTGGTCGAAGTGGAGATGCGCAAGGCCCATCCCAAGTACAAGCGCATCGTCAAGAGCAACCGCAAGTTCTACGCGCACGACGAGCAGAACACGGCGCGGGTGGGCGACGTGGTCCGCATCCGGGAAACCCGCCCGCTGAGCAAGCTGAAGCGGTGGAACCTCGAAGAGATCGTTCGCCGTTCGGCCCTGGCCCAGGTGCAGGAAGCCGAAGCAGCGGCGGGAATCAGCGCCGACCCGCAGTAACTGCGTTGTAAGTCGAGATCGCGGCGAGTGAGATCGACCGCGACAGCAGGAAGGAGAGAATGCCATGGCAGTGCAGATGAGAACGATGCTCGAGGTCGCCGATAACAGCGGCGCGCGCAAGCTGCAGATGATTCTGCCTCTGGGCGGCGCCAGCGGACTCAAGGCGGGCCTCGGTGACGTGATCACCGCCGCTGTGAAGGAAGCTTCGCCGGACGGACAGGTGAAGAAGGGCAAGGTGGTCAAGGCGGTCGTGGTGCGCACGCGCAAGGAAACACGGCGGCGCGATGGAACCTATATCCGCTTCGACACTAACGCCGCGGTTCTGATCAACGATGCGGGTGAGCCGGTCGGCACCCGCGTGTTCGGTCCGGTGGCGCGCGAACTGCGCGAGAAGAAGTTTTTGAAGATTGTGAGCCTGGCTCCGGAAGTTCTCTGAAGAGATCAAGGATGAAGGAACAAAGATTATGGCGAGTTTGGATATTCAGCGCAACGATACGGTGCAGGTGATCTCGGGCAGCGATCGCGATAAGAAGGGACGCGTGCTTCGCGTGTTTCCCGATACCGGTCGCTTGCTGGTCGAGCACGTGCGGGTAGTGAAAAAGCACCTGCGGGAGAACCCGCAGCGCAGGATCAAAGGCGGCATCGCCGAGCAGGAAGCGCCGATTCTCCGCTCGAATGTGATGCTGGTTTGCCCCAACTGCAACCAGCCCACGCGCGTAGGACACAAGTTCGAAGGCGACACCAAGGTGCGGGTCTGTAAGAAATGCGGCGGAACCATTGCCGTGAAAAAGAAGTAGGACTGGGCCGTCCAGGCGTGCGCGCCTTCGGCACAGAAGTTCAGAAAGGAAAACATTCGTAACGGTAGACGGCTTCAGTGCCAATCCGAGACCGAATGAGAATTGAGCAGAGAAATGGCAGCGAGACTGAAAGAGAAGTACCACAAGGAAATCAAGGGCGCTCTGCAGAAGGAACTGGGCCTCGAGAACCCCATGGCCGTGCCGCGCCTGGAAAAGATCGTCCTCAACA
>DASZYN010000586.1:0-6450 GCA_035545435.1 Acidobacteriaceae bacterium
TTCTGAATATAGGGAGAGAGAAACTCTTTCTGCCCTCCCGATCAGCTTCAGCAGCACCCAAAAGGCTCGCCATAAGCGAGCCTTTTCTCTTGCAGACAGAAGGTCAACGATGCCCAAGCCGCCGTCACCCATGGTTCGCGACCGTGAGTCACGTACGGCGCGGGCAAGCCTCGTCCAAAGTTGTCAAACTTGTAAACATCGCCACACCCCTCAAAACAAAAGTCTTACAACTTGTCCCTCTTCGAAAACACACCATCGTCTTGCGAGGCGACCCGCAGGTAGCAAATCGATTCCGACGAATCCTCCGGAGCGAGTCTCGTCCTCCCCGTTCGCAACCCCGACTCCGGAACGCCGAACGCGCCCCACGGAACACCTCTCCGCTCCACCCGCCTTCGCGCTCTCGAATGATCCAATGACACACGCGAATGAATCAGTTGCGTGCGCTATCCCATCCATCACGCGCGCCACTGCATCAATCCCACGCGCCTCCCATCTGACTTCTTCCCAATCATCTGGCTTTCTCGCGACTGCGAGTGACGCATGCACAGTTGCGAATGCATCATTCACACGCGTCAGCGATCTGACTCGCCCTCAGTCACTTGTCTGTTATCCACTTTGTCACCAAAGTCCAACTCCCGCAGAATCAATCAGCCTGAATTCCGCCGAGGACCGGGACCCATGTCATCCCGCAATCAGCTCCGCCTACGACTTTCGTGGCCTTGCTCCCCAAAATCGCTGGAATTCCAGCCCCAATATGCCGAAGAGTCGCCATCGGCACAGATGTCAGGCCTTCGCTCGCCCGACTGCCGAGAAAAGAACAAGACGTCCCGACGTGGGCCCGAATGCAATCCTCCAGCCCAGGCCCGGGACGCGAAACCCGGGAGAACGAACGTTGATTTCCCTTAAGAAATACCTCGACCAGAAAGACCAGCGGCCCCACCCAGGCCAGACCGCGGACGAAACCGTCCAGTGCTATCGCAGCCTTCTCCTCGCTGTCGGCCGCAGCGCCGTGCAGGGAAGCCCCGCTGTCGGCGCCGACCTCGAACGCTCGCTCAAGGGCCTCGAGCATCGCCTCTCCATCCACTCTTCCGCCTCTGCTCTTCTTCACACCGAGAAGCAGGTTGAGGTGCAGCTCCAGGAATGGGGATCCCGCACCGCTGAGCACTTTAAAACCAAAGCCGACGAGGTTAGGGAACTTCTCATCGCTTTGGCGAAAACCGCCGAGGCCGTCGGCGATCGCAATCAAGGCTATTCCACCCAGTTCCGCAATCTCACCAGCCGGCTTGAAACCATCGCTGACCTGGACGACCTCACCCAGATCCGCACCTCTGTCGTCGCCAGCGTCAACGATCTGAAGAGTCAGGTCGAGAAAATGACGCGCGACAACCAGGAGCTGGTCGAGAACCTCCGCTCCGAAGTCACGACCTATGAGAATCGCCTCAAGACCGTCGAAAATCTCATTCTGAAAGACGAGATCACCGGAGTCGCCAGCCGCCGCAGTGTCGAGGAGCGCATGCAACGCTGCATCGACAACCAGATGCCCTTCTGCGTCATCATGATCGACCTCAACGGATTCAAGCACGTCAACGACAAATATGGGCACCTCGCCGGCGACGACCTCCTTCGTCAGTTCGCCATGGAGCTGCAGATGTACACCCGCTCCGGCGATATGGTCGGCCGCTGGGGTGGCGACGAGTTTGTCGTCCTGCTCTCCTCCGATGCCGCCGGAGCCGCCAGCCACATGGACCGCATCCGCGAATGGGTCTTCGGCAAATACACCATCCAGCGCGGAGCCAACAAAGATGCCACCGTGCTCCACATGGACGCCTCCCTCGGCATGGCCGAATGGAAGGACAACAAGACCATGCAGGAGGTCATCGCCGAGGCCGACATGGCCATGTATCGCGACAAGAAAAAGAGCCACGCGAAACCCGGGATTCAGGAGCCCGTGCTGACGTAACGGATCGGTGGATCCTCAGCGTAAGGCTGCATCCCGGATCGCGTATCAAGTCGCGTTAACGGAGGCTTTTGTACGCTGGAACAGAGGCTTTTGTGCGTTAGGCCGCAGGCTTTGTGCGTTAGAACCGAGGCTTTTGTACGCCGGAACAGAGGCTTTTGTACGTTAGGCCGCAGGCTTCGTGCGTTAGAACGGAGGCTTTTGTACGCCGGAACCGAGGCTTTTGTGCGTTAGGCCGCAGACTTTGTGCGCTAGAACGGAGGCTTTTGTACGCCGCAACAGAGGCTTTTGTGCGTTAGGCCGCAGACTTTGTGCGCTGGAACGGAGGCTTTTGTAACAGGGCACGACCTTGGTCGTGCCGTCCAGCGCGCCAAATGAACGCGGCTTTAGCCGCTGAGGCATTTTCAGGATTTTCGGAACGAGTTTTGCGCGCGGCGGCCGTGGGCTGGACTAATCCAGATCGTCCTCGGCCGCTGCCGCAACGGGAACCCCGCCCTGCCGCTTCATCAGCAGGTATCCGCGAATGAATGGATCCAGAAATCCGTCGAGCACCTTATCCACGTCGCCTACCTCAACCTTCGTCCGGTGATCCTTCGCCATGCGATAGGGCTGCAGCACATAGGACCGGATCTGTGAGCCGAAGTTGATGTCCAGCTTCGAGTCCTCGAGCTTCTTCGTCGCCGCCTGCTTCTTCTCCAGTTCGTACTCGTAGAGACGCGACCGCAGCATCTTCATCGCCTTCTCGCGATTCTTGTGCTGCGAGCGCTCGTTCTGGCACTGCACCACTATGTTCGTCGGAATGTGTGTGATACGCACCGCCGAGTCGGTCGTGTTCACGTGCTGCCCACCCTTGCCTCCCGACCGATACGTATCGGTGCGAATCTCGTCGGGCTTGATGTCGATCTGGATCGAGTCGTCGATCTCCGGCGACACAAACACCGACGCAAACGACGTGTGCCGCCGCTTCGCCTGATCGAACGGCGAGATGCGCACCAGGCGATGGACACCCGTCTCGCCGGAAAGGAGCCCGAACGCATATTCTCCCGTGATCGTGAACGTCGCCGACTTGATGCCCGCCTCTTCGCCGTCCTGATAATCGTTCATCTCCGTCCTGAAGCCCTGCTGCTCGGCCCAGCGCAGGTACATGCGCATCAGCATCTCCGCCCAGTCCTGCGACTCCGTGCCGCCCGCACCCGGATGCACGGTGATGATCGCGTTGAGCGGATCCGTTTCACCCGACAGCATGGTACGAAACTCGAGCTGCTCGACCAGATCTCCGAGCGCTTTGATCTCTCGCTCGAGATCGGGCTCCACGGTCTCGCCTTCGCGCGCCAGTTCGAAGTAGGCATCCACATCGCCCGTGCGCCGCTCCAGCTCGGCGTCGTCGGCCAGCTGCGCTTCGATGCGTTTCCGGTCGCGCATCAGAGGCTGCGACTGCGCAGGGTTCGACCACAGCGCCGGATCGGCCAGCTTCGTTTCGATGGCAGCTAGTTCAGTTTTAAGCCGGGGCGAGTCAAAGATACTCCCGCAGACCGCGCACTTTTTCGCGGACGGGAGCGTAAGCGAATTCAAGATCGGAGAGCATGTCTAAGTCGATTCTATCCGAGCAGGGCCGCCGAGCGAGAAGAGCAGTGCTGCGATCGCCACGGCGCAACAGGCGTAGGCGAATACATCCCCATACTTCGTGTAGAACGTCAGATCGGATGTGTAGCCATAACGCGCCACCAGCGACGTGATCGTGTGCCGCGGCGCCGACACCGTCACCCGCCCGTAGGGATCGATGGCCGTCGTTACACCGTTGTTCGTGTCGCGCAGCAGCCAGCGGTCGTTCTCAATGGCCCGCATCCGCGCCATATTCAGGTGCTGCCAGGGAGCGCTCGTATCGCCATACCAGCCATCGTCGGAAATGTTCACCAGCACCTGAGCGCCGTTCTTCGCAAACAAGCGCACCTCGTCGGCAAAGACCGATTCGTAGCAGATGAAGACGCCAAACGTATGCCCGTCCGCCACAAACACGCGGCGCTCACGCCCCCGCTGCAGATCCACCAGCTGATGCGTCAGCTTCTTCGCAAAGAAGAACAGATCGCGGTACGGTACAAATTCGCCAAAGGGCACGAGGTGAATCTTGTCGTAGCGCCCGCCGATCGTGCCATCAGAATTGGCAAAGAGAGCAGAGTTATAGGTTCCGTTTACATCATGGCCAAACATGCCGGCAATGAAAGGCGCATCGGCAGACGTCGCAACAGTTCGAACCAGCGCCAGAGTGCGAGGATCGTCGCTTTGAAACCACGAACCAACCTCCGGCCAGACCACGACGCCAGGCGGTGGCGCGTTCTGGGCACAGGTCCTGCTCGGCGGCGCCATCTTTTCCAGCGGCATCCCGCCATATGCCGGTGTGCAGGTCTGGCGCGCTGCATCCACCAGCCAGTTGACCTGGCCCTCCCACTGCGGACCCTTCCAGTTATCCGGAGGCTCGACGTCAATGTTCGGCTGCAGCAGCACCGCATAGTCCGAAGTGGGCGAAGGAGCCGGATCGCGAAGGCCGAGGCTCAGCCACACCAGCGCGAGCACAACGAGCCGGATGACGAAACGCAGCGAAGGATGCACGCGCTTGACCGGAATCCAGTCCGCCAGCAACAACGCGTTGCCCGCGACGAGCACAAAGGAGATCCCGTAGACCCCAGTCCACGGAGCGAGCCGCGTCAGCGTCTGATGATCGACCTGCGAATAACCCAGCTGATCCCAGGGAACGCTGGTGATCCGCGCCGCGGCCAATTCCAGCGCAGTCCACAGAAACGGCGCAATCGCCAATGCCCAGCCGAATCCAAAGCGTCGGCGAACCAACGCCATCCCAAGCCCAAAAGCGCCGAAGTACAAACCCAGTACCGCACTGAACAGGAGGACAATACCCGCCGATCCGAGCGGCGGCACATGCCCGTAGTAGAGCATCGTCTGATAGATCCAGTAGCAGTTCAGGATGTACCAGAGCACCCCGCACACATATCCGGTCAGCGCCGCCCGGCGAAGATAGCGGGGATGCTGGACCGCTCGCTCACCGAGCAGGGCCCAGAGCAAAGGAATGAGAGCGACCCAGGCGATCAGCGAATGCCACCGGGGCATCGGGCCGGCAACGGGAAAACAAAAGTCCAGCAGGACCGCTGTGCCGAGTCCCATAAAAATGGAACCCGTCGGAGCAAAACGTCCGGAACCAGAGGTTTTCGTAACAGAGGTCTTAGCGAGGGCAGCCACGCGCCGGTTCCGAGGCTATTCCTTACCCAGAATTGCGCCCAGGTCTTCAAAGAAGCTGATAACGACGACCAGCAAAGACCCAATGAACCCGACGACGAACATCCAGTTCAGAACGTGCATTGCGGCGAGGCCAATTGCGATCACAGCAGCATTCTAAATCACCGGCCTGCCGGTTTGGTCCCCAAACCGAATTCACCTGCTGGTTATTGAGACCTGCCAGCGGCTGCGCATTGGAGCGGGAATCGCAGCATACAGCATGGTAGGATGAGGCGAGTTAACGCCTGAAAATGGGCCATGGAGCTCGCCCGCATGTCCGGCTTCCGCCAAATCACCAGGACACGAGCGATGATTGAACGGGGATGACTCAGCAAATCTCCATCACCGTTGTGGGTTCGGGCTATGTCGGTCTGGTCGCGACTGCCTGCTTCGCGGAAATCGGTCATCGGGTGATTTGCGTCGACAATGACGAAGCAAAGCTGCGCACTCTTGCTGCCGGCGGTGTCCCCATCCATGAGGAGTATCTGCCCGAGTTGCTGGATCGCCATCGCGGCCACTCCATCGAGTTCACCAGCGATCTGCGGGCCGCGACCCAGTCCGCACAGGCCGTCTTTATCGCAGTCGGAACACCCCAGAGCCGCACAGGCAGCGCCGATCTGTCCTATGTCGACGCGGTTGCCAGCGAGATCGCCCGCTCCATTGACGAATACAAGGTGATCATCGAAAAGAGCACCGTGCCGGTTTACACGAACGAATGGGTACGGCGAGTGATTGAGCGAAACGGAGTCGCGCGCGAACTGTTCGATGTCGCGTCCAATCCGGAATTTCTCCGTGAGGGAACGGCTGTTGTGGATTTTCTGCACGCCGACCGCATTGTCATCGGTACGGACTCCGATCGAGCCGCCGACCTCCTGAAGAGGATCTATAGTCCTCTCACATCGGGGGCCTACTATGGCTCAGATGGCGCAGTGCCCGGTTGCTGCAACGACGCCAGGCGGCCGCCGCTGCTGCAGACTTCCACCAAGGCGGCCGAGATTATCAAACATGCCTCGAACGCCTTTCTGGCGACAAAAATCTCGTTCATCAACGTCGTGGCCAATATCTGTGAGGCCGCCGGTGCTGATATCGAACAGGTCGCTCGCGGTATCGGCATGGATAGCCGCATCGGACCGAAGTTTCTTCGTGCCGGCATAGGCTACGGTGGCTCCTGCTTCCCAAAGGATGTCGCGGCTTTCAGATATGTCGCC
>DASZYN010000587.1:0-5544 GCA_035545435.1 Acidobacteriaceae bacterium
AAGAAGAAGAATTTGTTTCTGAGGATGGGGCCGCCCGCCGTTGCCCCAAACTGGTTAAAACGATATTCGCCCTTCACCGGGTTTGCCTTGTTGTTCTCAAACCAGTCGGCAGCATCGAGCTTGTCGTTACGGAAGAACTCCCAGACATCACCATGGAAGGAGTTGGTTCCGGATTTAACGGTGGCGTTCAACACGGCACCAGCGGCACGGCCGAGTTGGGCGCTGTAATCCCCCGTCTGCACCTTGAATTCCTGAATGGCATCAATCGGAGGCAGGATGACGTAGTTCGTGCCATTGAGGAAGTCGACGTTATCGGAGTTGTTGTCGATGCCGTCGAGCAGGTAGTTATTCTGCGCAGGACGCTCGCCATTCGCAGAGAATGCGCCGCTTGCTGCGTTGCCGCGCGTATCCGCCTGCGGGCTCTGCATGCCGGCTCCCAACTGCGCCAGGAAGGTGAAATTGCGGCCATTGAGCGGCAGATTGTTCACCGACTCGCGGCCGATCACCTGGCCCGTGGACGCCTCCTCAGTCTGCAACAGCGGAGGAGCTTCGGTGACCTGCACCGTTTCTGACGCCTGGCCGACCTTGAGCTGGATGTTGACCGTCAGCGGCGTGCCGACGTTCACCGTGAGGTTCGATTGCGTGGTTTTCGAGAACCCCTGCGCAGTTACGGTGATCTCGTAGTGACCAGCGCGCACCGGCGCAAACGTGTAGGTACCTCCGGCGGCTGTGCTCGTTTGCACCGTGATGCCCTGATCCGTATTCAGCAGCGTCACCTGAGCGTTGGGAACGACGGCTCCGGTCGAATCAACGACCGTTCCGCTGATGGAGCCTTCGTCGACCTGTGCGAACGCCGCGCGGCTGGGGAGCAAAAGGCAGCAGCAGGTGATGATGACGCACGCTACGACTCCAAATGAGCACACAGCCTTCCTGTTTCCGCGCATCCTGGTACCTCCGAAAAGAGATGACAACTGGGGACTACCGTGGGACCCAGACCGCTCCTCTGCAAGACGTGTCTGCAGCGGGGCTGAACTACCTTTGAAATGAAAGCCGTTACATTTTGGCGGGTCTTAACCCGCTTGGGGACTATCGGTCGATGACTCTAGAGCATCCGCTTTGGGGTTGTCAACCTAAAGTCGTAGGAAGCCACCCGACATCGGGTGTAAAGCGCGTCAGGGGTTCCTCGAAAGTCACCTCATCCAGCCGGTGGTATCATCGCCATTCTCAGCCTCCATGACCGTCTCCCAAAGAAGCAGGAACCCAACCCTTTCACGCAGAAGATTGCTCAAGGGGATGGGACTGGCTCCACTGCTCCTGCGCCCTTCCCCCATCACTGGATTTGGCCGGTTGTGGTTGCCAGGAATGCCGGACTGGGCGGCGGGGCTGTCCTCTGCAGAGGTGCAACTGCATCCGCATTATCCGCAGGAGTCGCCCCTGGCTGCCGTAATGCGGCTGGTAGAGCCAGGGCTGGATGGCTATCTCACCGAAAAATACGCCGCCCAGATTGAAGCAGTCTTAGATAACTGGGGCCGCGCACTTTGCGGCTCCGGTGATTCACGCGCAGTGCTCGCCGCTTTTGCGAGCCCCGCAATCGAAGCGTCCGATTTTGGCCAGAAGAAGGAGAGGCCGCTGCGCTCCGCCTTTGGTGTCACCGTGCTGAGGCGGGACTTCGTCCAATCCGTGACCCAGGGTCGCGATGCATTTCTGAGCGCGATCGCGGTGTGGCTCGGAGAAATTCGGCGCGTGGAGACGGCCGAATTCGAAATCTACGGCATTGAAACGATCGCCGTCTCGCCTCTTGTTGTGAAAGCGGAGATTCGGTACGACCTGGTCGCCTTGCGCGCCGATGGCCGGCGGGAAGAGCGCGTTGGCTCGGTGCAAACCGAATGGCGTTCTGAAGAGCAGGGCTGGATGGCGCAACGATGGCTGCTTCAGGAAGAAACCGTCAGCATCGTGGAGCAGCCGGCGTTCGTGGACGTGACCGCGCATGCGCTGGGAGAAACCGAATCATGGAAAGCCCAGATGCTGTTCGGCGCGGACTACTGGCGGACGGTACTCGATGGCGCTGTCGGACTGGATGTTTACTCCAATAACGGCGTGGCGGCAGGCGATTTTGACGGCGATGGTTTTGACGATTTGTATGTGTGCCAGCCGTCGGGTCTGCCCAATCGCTTGTATCGGAATCGCGGAGACGGCACGTTCGAAGACGTGACGGCCAGGGCCGGCGTGGCCGTTCTGGATAACACGGCATGTGCTCTGTTCGCGGACTTCGACAATCGAGGGCTTCAGGATTTGCTCGTGGTGTGCGGCACAGGGCCGCTTCTTTTCATGAACCAGGGCAACGGCACGTTCGCGCTCAAGCGAGACGCTTTCCGGTTCGCCGGCGCCGCGGAGGGCACCTTCACCCATGCCGCTGCAGCGGACTACGACGGCGACGGTCGTCTGGACTTGTATCTGTGCACTTATCAGTACTATCTGGGTCTGGATCAGTATCACTATCCGGTTCCTTACTACGACGCGCGCAACGGGCCGCCCAATTGCCTCTTTCACAACGAGGGCGGACACGTGTTTGTGGAAGCGACGGAGAAGGCCGGCCTGAATATCCAGAACAATCGCTACAGCTTCGCCTCCGCCTGGGGACAGGCCGGTGGGGGCGGCAAGCCGGATCTGTTTGTTGCAAACGATTTCGGTAGTAGCCAACTCTACCGAAACAACGGGAACGGAACCTTTACCGACGCATCGGAAGCAGCTCACGTGGAAGGCGTCGGCGCCGGCATGAGTTGCTGCTGGCACGATTTCGACAACGACGGGCGCCAGGACATCTACGTACCGAGCATGTGGGAAGCGGCGGGACAGAGGGTCACCGAACAAAAACAGTTTCATCCCGATGCGCCCGAGAGGATCCGTGCACTCTATCGCAGGCACGCGCGCGGCAATGCTTTGTACAGGAATCGCGGAGACGGGGTTTTTGAAAATGTGGCCCAAACCGCCGGCGTCGAGATGGGGCGTTGGTCGTGGTCTTCCGATTTCTGGGATTTCGATCACGATGGGCTGCCCGATCTCTATGTGACGAATGGATACGTCTCCGGGGCGGACCGTGCCGACCTCGCCAGCTTCTTCTGGCGGCAGGTCGTGGCTCATTCTCCCGAAGACGCATCCGCGTCCACCTCCTACGAACAGGCGTGGAATGCCATCAACGAGTTGATTCGCTCCGATCGCACGTGGCACGGCTACGCGCGCAATGTGATGTTCGCGAATAACGGAGACGGAACTTTCGCGGAGATTTCAGGACCAGCGGGCCTGGACTTTGCCCAGGATTGCCGCAGCTTCGCGCTTGCCGATCTGGATCACGATGGCCGCCTGGAGGTCGTGCTCAAGAGCCGCAATGCACCGCAGCTTCGTATTCTGCGAAACGCGATGCCGCACATCGGCGACTCAATTTCGGTCCGGCTCCGCAGCACGAAGAGCAATCGCGATGCGATCGGTACGGCCGTGACTCTCGAATGCGGCTCACTGCGGCAGACGCGTTTTTTGCAGGCCGGTTCAGGATTCCTGGCGCAACACGCTAAAGAGCTGTTCTTCGGCCTCGGAGCAACGGAGGGCGCCGCCCGGGCGACGGTTCGCTGGCCTGACGGACAGGAACAGCAATTCGAAAATCTGCCGCGCAACCACCGCATCGAGATCGAGGAAGGGTCCCCCACTGTCTCCGCAAAGCCATTTGCTCCCGCGGCGAAAAAATGGGACAAGGTTCGAAGCTATGCCTTACCCGAACAATGGCCATTGCAAACACAAACGTGGCTGATCGAGCCGCTACAGGCACCATCTTTTTCTTTGCCCGATGGCGAAGGCAATCTGCGCACGCTCGAATCCTTCAGGGGAAAGCCGCTGCTCATCGCCTGTTGGTCGACGGATTCGCCTGCATCGGCAGAGGCGCTCCGGAATCTGCAGAAAGAGGGGGCGAAGCTTGCCGCCACCGGGGTGACGTTGCTGGGATTGAATTTCGATCGCGTCGCGTCGGGACGGCAGGCGCGCGAGGCCTCGAGAGCCCTGTCGTTCCCTCAGGTATTTGCGACTGACGAGGTAGCGGGGATCTACAACCTGCTCTACCGGCATCTGTTCGACCGTCATCGCGATCTGCCGCTGCCCACATCGTTTTTGCTCGACGCCGGCGGAAAGATCGTGATGGTCTTCAGCGGGGCCCTTGAGGCGGCAGTCATAGCAACACTCGCGGCGGGGATCCCCTCTACGGAGGAGGAGCGGAGGCGGCGCGCCTTGCCGTTTCCAGGAGAACTCGTTCAGGACACATTTCATCGCAACGCGTTCACCCTCGGTGTCGCGATGGTGCAGCACGGCTATTTGCAGCAGGCGAAGGCGAGCTTTCTGCAGGCGGTGGAGAACCGTCCCGCTGACGCCGACGCGTGGTACAACCTGGGCACGCTGAGCCTTCGCACCAACGACCCGGTGCAGGCGAGGAAATATCTGGAGTCGACCCTGAAACTTCGACCTGATTATCCCGAAGCGTGGAATAACCTGGGCATGGTGGCCGCCCACGAAGGCGCAGCATCCGAAGCAATCGCAGATTTCGAGCGGGCGATCCAGTTGCGTCCGGACTACGCGGTTGCAATGTTGAACCTCGGAAATATGTACCGGCATGAGCATGCCTGGGATCAGGCCGAACGGTATCTGCAAAAGGCGCTCGCGCTTCAGCCCAACGATCCGGAATCGAATTTTGGTCTCGGCATGCTCTATGCGCAGCAGCAGTCCGACGATCGCGGGGAGCAGTACCTGCGCAGGGCGATCGAACTGCGCCCCGATTACGCCGAGGCATTGAACAATCTCGGCGTGCTGTTGGCACGTGAGCAGAAGCTGACCGAGGCCGAGAACGAATTTGCCGCTGCAATCAAAGCCGCCCCGGAATTCGACCAGTCGTACCTGAACCTGGCGCGGCTCTTTGTGGTGCAGAATCAAAAAGCCCGCGCGCAGGAAATTCTCAATACACTCCTGCGACTGCAACCAGACAACAATGCCGCCAGACAGGCGCTGCAGATGCTTCAGTCTGCGCCTTAAGCGCGCAGTTCCCGCCACGGTCTCTGCAGGTCGCTCCTCGAATGCAATCCTTCTATAATCGGCCATCATATGATCCTGCCGCGGCGGCGCTTCCTGGGCTCTGCCTTTCTCATGAGTGGCGCGCTGCTCGAAGTGCTCACGACTCCAGTGTGGAAGTGGGGAGGAGCTCTTCTCAGGGCAGAAGTGAAACCCGCCGCCCCGTCGTCGCCCGTGCAATTCATCGATATCGCCGAACAGGCGGGACTCTCAACGCCAAATGTCTGGGGCGGCGTCGAGCACAAACGCATCATCATTGAAACGAAGGGCAGCGGAATCGCCTTCTTCGACTACGA
Source organism: Acidobacteriaceae bacterium (assembly GCA_035545435.1). GTDB lineage: Bacteria > Acidobacteriota > Terriglobia > Terriglobales > Acidobacteriaceae > Palsa-343. Next base: position 5,400 of record DASZYN010000587.1, read on the forward strand.
CAACGACGGTTGGCTGGACATCTACCTGACCAACGGAAGTCGCTTCGATGCCCATTGGCCTGCGGGGAAAGAGCCCACCACGCACCTCTACCGAAATAACCGCGACGGCACATTTACCGACGTCACAGCGAAATCGGGATTGGGC
>DASZYN010000588.1:0-6633 GCA_035545435.1 Acidobacteriaceae bacterium
TGATCGCGCATCACCGTCACCAGCACCTCTTCCGGCAGCGCCAGATATTCGCGATCGAAATTCCCCAGGACCGCGGACGGCCACTCGGTCAGGTGCGTGACCGTTTCGAGCAGCGATGCATCTTCGCGCCAGCGCGCACCCGCCACAGCCCTCGTCTCCAGGTCCATCGCCTTGCGAATCCGGTGCTGGCGCAACTTCACATCCGCTGTGACGTTGGCTGCCTCCAGCACGCCCACATAGTCGTCCGGATGATCGATGGTCACCGGCGTGTCGCCATGCAGGATGCGATGGCCCCAGCTCAGATTCGCAGCGCGCACACCCGCGAACTCCACCGGCAGGATCGCGTGATCCAGCAGCGCCACCAGCCAGCGTACCGGGCGCACAAACGTCTCCACCTTCAGCGGCCGCCAGTACATATTCTTCGGCCAGTACACTGCCGCCAGTTCGCCGGCCAGCAGATCCGGAAGCACCTCCGTTGCCGCCCGGCCCTTATCCCTCACCATGGCCGCCAGATACTCGCCTTTCGTACTCGTCACTTTGAAGAGCCGCGTTCCCCCGCTGTTCTGATCTTCCAGCTTGCCCTTCACCTGGGCGCGATGCAGCAGTTCGGAGTTCAGATCGGTTCCCCGCAGGTGTTCCTCTTCAAACGTGGCTTCCCGCAACTGGTCCTCAGTCAGCCCCACTTTACGTGCAAACGCCAGCGCCGCAGGCGTCGGTTGACCATTCTTAAATGCCACCGCCCACGAAGGTCCGGTCACCTCGCGCGTCGCATCCTGCTGCCGTGCCCGCACACCGTTCACCTGTACCGCCAGCCGCCGCGGGGTCGAATAGCTGTGAATCTCGTGCTCCTGGTCGAGCAGCCGCTCGCGCCGCAACAACTCCACCACGCGCTCGGTCAGCTCCGCTTCCGCGGCCCCGATCATGCGCGCCGGAATCTCCTCCATCCCCGCCTCGAACAAAAGATCCGGCATCTCTATCGCGCCCCCGCTCTCTGTCGCTGCATCGCGTACGCTTTCGCCACACCCACCACCATATTGCGTATCCGCGCCATCACCGCCACCCGTTCGGTCACTGAAATCGCTCCCCGCGCATCCAGCAGATTGAACAGGTGCGAGCACTTCAGACACAGCTCATAAGCACCCAGCACCGGGAAACGCCGCAGTGCCACCCGCAAATCCTCATCCGGCGGAGACGCGCCATCGTGCACCAGCCGATCGTGAATCTTTTCCTTCCGCTCGGCCGCCTTGTCCACCTTGAATTGCTGATGAAAGGCGTCCAGCAACGCCTGGCACTCCGCTTCATATAGCCGCAGATGCTCCCAAAGCTTGCTCACATCCGCTGCCTCGAAGTTGTACACCGAAAGCTGCAGTTCGCCTTCGAGACGAATATCGCCATACGTCGTCTCTTTGCCCGTCCGCGGATCAACCGCCCACACCACGTCGTACAGCGAGTCCACATCCTGCAGAAACGCCGCGATGCGCTCCAGGCCGTAAGTGATCTCCCCGGAGATCGGGTCCAGGTCCATCCCCCCGCACTGCTGGAAGTACGTAAACTGCGTGATCTCAAGGCCATCCAGCATCACCTGCCAGCCCACGCCCCACGCGCCGCCCACCGGCCACTCCCAGTTGTCTTCTTCGAACTTGATGTCATGCTCGCGCAGGCGAATGCCGATCGCCTCCAGAGACTGCAGATAAATGTCCTGAATATCGGCCGGCGGCGGTTTCAGGATCACCTGCAGCTGTGTGTGCTTGTACAGCCGGTTCGGATTCTCCCCGTACCGCCCGTCGGCTGGACGCCGCGACGGCTGCGTATAGGCGATGGCCACCGGGTCCGGTCCCAGAACCCGCAAAAAGGTGTCCGGCGACATGGTCCCCGCGCCCACCTCCACGTCATAAGGCTGCGCAATCACGCAGCCACGCTCCGCCCAGAAGGTCTGAAGTCGAAGCAAAAGTTCCTGAAACGTCAGCGCCTTCAGCGCAACAGACGGTGTAGGTATGGGCGTCAACATGGGCACCTGGAAAGTTCGAGGGTTTGCTCTAACGATTCTATCGGCACGAAGCTTTCAGCGCATTATGGGACCGCCCGGGCCTCCCCATGCAACGGTCCGCGCCCTTTGTGATTCCATCTCACCGTGAGCGCTCCCCGCCGCATTTCCGGTCACGTCCGCATCGGCATCTCCGGCTGGCGCTACACGCCGTGGCGCGGCGTCTTCTACCCACCCAAACTGCCGCAGCGCAAAGAACTCGCCTTTGCCGCCTCCCAGTTCCCGACCATCGAGCTCAACGGCAGCTTCTACTCCCTCCAGCGACCCTCCCACTACGAACAGTGGGCCGCCGAAACCCCGCCCGAGTTCGTTTTTGCCATCAAAGGTTCCCGCTTCATCACGCACATGCGCAAGCTCCGCCAGGTTCGTACCGCCCTGGCCAACTTCTTCGCCTCCGGCATCCTGAAACTCGACTCCAAACTCGGCCCCTTCCTCTGGCAGTTCGCCCCGAACTTTCGCTTCAACCCCGATCTCCTCGACGAATTCTTTACCCTCCTGCCCCGCGATACCCAGGCCGCGGCCGACCTTGCCTGCGAACACGATCCCTGGATGAAGGGCCGCGTCTGCCTCGAGACCCCTGCGCGCCGACCCCTCCGCCATGCCATCGAAATCCGCCACGAAAGCTTCGTATGCCCCGAGTTCATCCGCCTGCTGCGCCGCCATAAGATCGCCCTCGTCTGCGCCGACACTGTCGAATGGCCCCGCCTCCTCGACGTCACCGCCGATTTCCTCTACCTGCGCCTCCACGGCTCTGAAGTCCTCTACGCCAGCGGCTACGACGGTATTGCTCTCGACGTCTGGGCCGAACGCATTACCGCATGGGCCCGAGGACACGAACCTCGGGAATCCTGGAAAGAGGGCCACGCGCCAGACCCAGCCCGCACCCATGTGCCGGAAGGCGTCTACGCCTCATTCGCACCCGCCCCCAAACGCACCAAACGCGACGTCTACGTCTACTTCGATAACGACGCTAAGGTTCGCGCCCCCTTCGACGCGCAAGGGCTCATCGAACGTGTCAATCGCCTGCTCCTGCGCAAACCGTCGATTTGAGGTTCTGGATTTCACGAAGGGCCTCGATTATGGCCGTGAATCAGTGCGGCAACCCATGCCATGAACGAAGGATTCGAACTCGCTCCGAAGTCTTGCCTGGGATAGTGAAGCGCGCCGGGACTTTGATGCAGTCCTTTGGAATCAGCCGCTTACCGTTTTATGATTTGCAAAAATCCCCGCTCCGCATGATAAAACTAAATTCTTAGTTACTTCTGCCGTCTTCTTGCGTCCAACAATCTGAAGGGACTTTAACCGTGCCGCGCAAAACCTCCCAGACCCTCACCGAAGCCGAGCTCCGCATTATGCAGGTGCTCTGGCTTAAGGGTCCCGGAACCGTCCAGCACATCCTTGATGCGCTGCCGACCAACCCCGCGCTCGCCTATAACACTGTCCTCACCACCATCCGCATTCTGGAGCGCAAGGGCTACATCGGCCACGACAAAGACGGCCGCGCCCACATCTTCCGTGCCCTCGTCGCAGAAGAAGAGGCAAGCCGCTCGGAGATTCGTCACCTCGTCAGCCGCTTTTTCCGTGACTCTCACGAAGACCTGGTCCTCAACATTCTCGAAGACCGCGGCATCGACGCCACCGAACTCGAGCGTCTCCGCAAAATGCTGGAGCGCCCCAACGGAGACACCGCGCAATGATGACCTTCGCGCAGTTGGCCGTCGAGCGGGTGCTCAATTCCCTCCCCGAGGGTTTGCTCATTGCTGTGTGCGCCTGGCTGCTGCTTCGCGTCATGGGCCGCCAGAACTCCGGTACGCGCTTTGCGGTCTGGCTCGTCGCGCTGGCCAGCGTCGTCACCTTGCCCTTTGTCCGCAGCCTCGGCTCGACCCACGACAATCTGTCAGCATTGCTCCCTCAGGCGCACCCGGAAATATCGATCTCCGTATTCTGGGCCAGCGCCTTCTTTGTTCTTTGGAGCCTCATTGCCACGGTCGCCCTGGCGCGTGTAGCCGCCGGCCTGTGGCAGGTTCGGCAAATTCGGCGCAGCTGCATCGAAATCCCCGCAGCGGACCTCGATCCTGAATTCGCTGCTCTCCTCTCGGACTCGAAGCGACCCGTTCGGCTCCTCGTATCGGAAAAAGCACGTGTTCCCGCGGCCCTCGGCTTCCGCAAGCCGGCCATCGTGCTTCCCGCATGGGCCCTCAGCGAATTGAGCACCGACGATCTCCGACCCATCCTCATTCACGAGCTCGCTCACCTCCGCCGCCGTGACGACTGGACCAACCTTCTTCAGAAAACCATTCGCGCATTGCTGTTCTTCCATCCAGCTGTCTGGTGGATCGACGCGCGGCTCTCGCTTGAGCGCGAGATGGCATGCGACGACGCCGTTCTCGCTGCTACCGGCAATCCCCGCGCGTACGCAGGATGCCTCATCGACCTGCTCGAAAAAGGCTGTGCCCGCCGCGGATGGTCGATGGCCCAGGCCGCCGTTGCCCACGCCCGCGACGCCTCCATCCGCATCGCGCGCATCCTTCGCGTCGGCCCTGCAGTCAACACCCGCGTCGGACGCGTCGCTCTCAGTGCTGCGGCGTCCCTCTCCCTGGTCTGCACAGCAATCGCGCTCTGTGCGCCCCAGTTCGTCGAGTTTGTCCCCCTGCAATCCGCGTCCACCGCGCAGCTGAACGAGCCGCTCGTCGACAACGTCAGCTTTGCACCATCGCATTCCGCTGTCGTCCCGGCCACCTTCCATCCCAATCAGAAACCAGCGTCGGCTCACCGCCCAGTCGCGAAGCGCACGCGCAGCGCGCACGCGGCTCCTCTCCGTCAGGCCTCTCTGACTTCAAAGCATCCGGTTCAGAACCCGGTCGTCCTGGCGAAAGTCACAGAGTTCACCACCACCACTGAGCCCGCACCGGTTCCGGTGATGATCGTTCTTCGCTCGACGGAATCTGCAACCGCCGGTCCCGCACAGCTTCGCCCCACCGGTGCCAGTCCATCGGACAGCAACGTTCGCATCCTGCAGAGCACCGAAAACCCTGCTCTGCAAATCCAGATCGTTCAGATCGTCGACCCCGCCACCGGGATGCCGACCCAGATCCTCAGGATCATCCTCGTCGTCCCTCAGCAGCCTGGATCGCCCTCGCAGTCGATCTAAAAAAATTTGGACTCAACAACTAATTCATTAGTTTACAAACAGGAGAAATACACCCCATGAACTTCGAGAAAATCAGCTCCTTGCTTAAACGCCGCGTCGCCGTTCCGGTCGTCGCGCTGGGCCTTGCTGCCGGTGTCGGCGCCTGGACGTTCGCACGTCCCGCCAGTGCTGCCGCTCCCGCCGCCGCGCCCATGGATGAAAGCAGCGTCGGTCCTCTGCTTTCGTTCGATCAGGCGATGGAAGCCCTCACCGCGCGCGTTCGGCCCGCCGTCGTCAACGTCAGTGTCACCGCAAAAGTCAAACATCCGCGCGTCATGATGTTCAACGGAGAGGACCAGAACGACGACCAGGGCCAGGATCAGCAGCAGCAGCAGTTTCAGCAATTCTTCGGCCCCTTCGGCCAATTCTTTCAGGGGCCGATGCAGCGCCAGCAGCAGCCCAATATTGAACATGGTCTGGGCAGCGGCGTCCTCATCTCACCCGACGGCTACATCGTCACCAACAACCACGTTGTCGATGGCGCCACTGACATCAGCGTCACCCTCAGCAATCGCGACATGTATCCGGCCAAGCTCATTGGGACCGATCCGCTCACCGATCTCGCCGTCATCAAGATCGAGGGCCACGACTTCCCCAGCATTCCCTGGGGTGACTCTGCGAAGCTCGAGCCCGGGCAGCTGGTCCTTGCCTTCGGCAATCCCTATGGCTTCCGCTTCAGCGTCACGCGCGGCATCATCAGCGCGCTCGACCGCGGCAATCCCGACTCCGATCGTCGCAAGCCCGGTGAGTTCATTCAGACCGACGCCGCCATCAACCCCGGCAATTCCGGCGGAGCGCTCGTCGACGCGCGCGGCCAGCTCATCGGCATCAACACCTTCCTCTACTCGCCTACCGGCGCTTTCTCCGGCATGGGCTTCGCCATCCCCACGAAGATCGCGCAGCCCGTCGTCAACACCCTCATGAAGGACGGCAAGGTCAGCCACGGCTACATTGGCGTCTCCATCGAAGATGTCACCCCGCAAAACGCGAAGTTCTTCGAAATCAAGAAGGCCGTCGGCGCCGTCGTTTCCGAGGTCACTCCCGACTCACCCGGCGGGAAAGCAGGCCTGAAGACCGGCGATGTCATCACCGAGTTCAACGGCAAGCCCGTCTCCGACGCGGGCGAGTTGCAGATGGAAACCAGCCTCACGCCTCCCGGCGGTGCCATTCACCTTCAGGTCATGCGTGACGGCAAGAGCATCGACATGCCCGTCACCCTTGGCTCCATGCCCGGCGCTCACGAGCCGGTCGTCGCGCAGAATGGCACCGGCAAAGGCCGCTGGGGCGTCGGTCTCGGCGACCTCACTCCTGACGTGCGCCAGCAGATCAACGCACCGGCCAGCGTCCACGGTGCGGTCATCCAGAATGTCCGCCCCGGCAGCCCTGCCGATAACGCCGG
>DASZYN010000589.1:0-24380 GCA_035545435.1 Acidobacteriaceae bacterium
TTGCCCTTTCGCTGCAGGTCATCGAACAGGGCCATGATCTCTACGCCGGTTTTGGAGTCGAGGTTGCCGGTGGGCTCGTCGGCGAGGATGATCGATGGATTGTTCACCAGGGCGCGGGCGATGGCGACGCGCTGACGCTGGCCGCCCGAGAGCTCGTTCGGCTTGTGGTTCATGCGTGTGTCGAGACTCACCGCTGTGAGGGCGGCTTTCGCCCGCTGGATCCGCTCTTCGGCCGGCGTGCCGTTGTAGATAAGCGGCAGCTCAACGTTGTGCAGCGCAGTGGCGCGGGCGAGCAGATTGAAGGTCTGGAAGACGAATCCGATTTCCTTATTGCGAATGCGGGCCAGTTCATCGTCGTTCAGCTCGCTGACGAGATGATCGTTGAGCCAGTATTTGCCGCTGCTGGGCGTATCGAGGCAGCCAATGAGGTTCATCAGTGTGGACTTGCCGGAGCCCGAAGGTCCCATGATGGCGACATACTCATTCCGGCATATGTGCAGGTTGATGCCCTGCAGGGCGTTGACCTGCTCCGAGCCCATGTCGTAGGTCTTCCACAGATCTTCGACGACGATCATGTCGGTCGCACAGCCGGTGGGTTGGGGCCGGGCGTGGTCCTGAGTCGTGGTTTCTGCCGCCATGAGGGCTCCTGTTGCCATGGTAATGGTATGCCGTGCGCCGGACCGCGGTTCTCGCTGATTAGGAGGAAGACGACGAGCTGTCTTTCTGCGGCGCCGCCAGGGAACTGTCCTGTTTAACCAGGGAGTTCTCCTTGAGGTCGCGCAGCACACGATAGGTGCCGGTGACGATGCGGTCTCCCGTCTTGAGGCCGCTGGTGACTTCGATATCGGTGGCGCCGGTAATGCCCGTGGTGACCGGTACGAAATGGACGCGGTCCTTACCGTTCACCTTGCTTACCACGAAGACGCCCTGGACTTCCTGGGTCGGCTGGGAATTGTTCGTTGCAGCCGAAACCGTTGACCCGGAGCTGGTGGGGGTCTTGTCGTTCAGATGTTTGGGATCGCGCATGGTCAGCGCCTGGATGGGAACGGCGATGATGTCGTTTTTCTTCGCCGTGGTGATCTTGGCTGTGCAGGAGAGACCGGGGCGCAGGTCATTGGAAGGCTCGTCGAGGGTAACGACCACCTTGAAGTCTTTGGCCTCTTCGACGCCGGTGGTGGACTGGCTGGTGGACTGGCCGCTGGAGCGGAGCAGGGCCTGATCGCCAACCTCGGTGACGTGGCCTTTGAAGATCTTGCCAGGAAGGGCATCGATTGTAACGTCGGCCGTCTGGCCATTCCGGACGTTGACGATGTCGGTTTCGTCGACCTTGACCTCGGCAGTGATGACGGACATGTCCGCCAGGGTCATGAGGGTGGAGCCTTCGGCATTCTGAATGCCCATGACGACCATTTCGCCCTCGCGAATGGGCTTGTTGGTCACGATGCCGTCGAAGGGAGCCACGGCGATGGTGCGATCGAGCAGGTCCTGATTGACCTGAAGTGTGGCCTGCTGGGTCTGCAGGTGGCCGCGGGCGGAAGCCGTCTGGGCGCGCGCCTGAGCCAGGCCGGCTTCAGCCTGAGCCAGACTGGCCACGTCCAGATCGTAGGCTGCCTTCTTGGCGTCGAAGTCCTGCTTCGACATGACCTGCGCGTTGAAAAGAGCCTGAGCACGCTGATAGTCGAGCTTCTTCTGGTCGAGGTCGGCTTTGGCGTGGGCGACGTTGGCCTCAGCCGTCTTTTCTGCGGCGATATAGGAATTGATATCTGTGCGGGCCGCGTCGATGTTGGCCTGCTGCGCGGCAACGTTGGCGTGTTGCTGCACGTTTTCGATGGTGGCGAGGATCTGGCCTTTCTTCACGTGGTCGCCTTCGTTCACGTAGAAGTGGGTCACACGGCCCATGGCGTTTGCCCCGACATTGACATACACCTTGGGCCTGACCTGGCCGGTGGCACTGACGATCGAGACGAGGTTTTCTTTGGAGACGGTACCGATGAGGACTTTGGTATAGCCCGACTGAGCACGAATGACAGTGAAGCCGACAATTGCCCCGAAAACCACGACAGCGCCGATGATAAGAAGAATCTTTTTCAATGCAGTGTTCCTTTGCGAGCGTTTACGCAAACCCTGGGGAGGCAGTTCCCCGGGAACCTCAGGCGACAGACTCACAATGGTCCGTCTGCACGGCAATTCCCCGGGCCGGAACGATCGATCAGGTTCCAGGGAATCGGAAGCGCGGGGCCGACATGCGTTGCCGAAAGAGATTTCCACGCCATGATAACAGGTTGGCAGGCAGTTTCGTCTCACCCACACAGGGGTCTGTCCCGGGGGTACCCGGGCGCCGTTGAGCAGGGGAAATAGCTTGAAAGGGCTGGTTCCGGCTCGTAGAATTGAAAGCACCCCCCGAAGGAGTAGTTGCCGGCGTATGTCCTGGAGTCGATTCTCCCTCCCTTCCGCGATTTTGATCACTGTGCTGGCAGGCGCCGGTCCCGCTGTTACCCGCGCCTGGAGCCAGGATCAGGACTCCGCACAAAGCCAGCAGGAACAACAGGATCCCCTGAAGCGGCCGTTGAGCGACAAGCAACGGAGGCAGCAGCAGAAGGAACTGCATTCGGAACTGGAGACGGCCTACAAGAAATGGCTGGACCAGGACGTCCGCTGGATCATCACGGATCAGGAGCGGAAAGCGTTCATGAGCCTCAGCAATGACGAGGAGCGCGACGCCTTTATCGAGCAGTTCTGGCGGCGGCGGAATCCGAACCCGGATTCGCCGGAGAACGAGTATCGCGAGGAGCACTATCGGCGCATTGCCTACGCCAACGAGCACTTTGCCGCGGGCAAGCCCGGCTGGATGACAGACCGGGGCATGATCTACATCAAGTTCGGGAAAGCGGACTCGGTCGATTCCCATCCGAGCGGCGGGCAGTACGAACGGCCCATTGACGAAGGAGGAGGCGAGACCTCGACTTTCCCCTTTGAGACCTGGCACTACCGTTATCTGGCGGGAATCGGAGACAACATCGACATCGAGTTTGTGGATTCGTGCATGTGCGGCGATTACCACATGACGATTGACCGTTCGGAGAAAGACGCTCTCCTGCACGTGCCCAACGGTGGCCAGACGCTGTACGAGCAGATGGGGATGGCGAAGAAGGCGGATCGCTTTAAGGGCGGCCTGGAGAGTTTGGGAGAAGGGCCGGGCACCTCGGGCAATCAGAGCAAGGAGTTCGATCGCATTGAGCTGTACGCCAAACTCCAGGCCCCGCCGGAAATCAAGTTTAAGGACCTGAGCCTGGCGGAGTTCCTGACCAGCAAGAAAATGCTGACCGGGCCGTTCTTTCCGTTTGAAGTGCGGACGGATTTTGTGAAGGTGACCGACGACACCGTTCTGGTGCCGATCACGCTGCAGATCAAAAACAAGGACATCACCTTCAGCACCAAGGATGGCGTATCGAAGGGGAATGTGAGCATCGTCGGCCGAATTTCGACGATCACCGATCGGGTAGTCCAGAGCTTTGAGGACCCCGTGGAAGCCGGGCCGTATCCGGCGGAGCTGCTGCCACGGGAAATGGCGGGCGCGTCCTTGTACTGGAAGGCGTTTCCCCTGCGGCCGGGAAGGTATCGCATCGACATTGCCATCAAGGACGTCAACAATCCCGATCACGTCGGCGTGTGGGCCCAGGCGATCACGGTGCCGCGGTATGACGACGACCACCTGTCGACGTCCTCGCTGATTCTGGCCGACAAGATGCAGAGGGTGCCGTCGAAGGATATCGGAGCGGGCAATTTCATTATCGGCAACACATTTGTGCGGCCGCGGGTAACGACGAATCCAGCCTCGCCGGCGACCTTCCATCGAAACCAGAATCTGAACTTCTGGATGCAGGTCTATAATCTTGGCCTGGACGAGAAAAGCAAGCAGAACAGCGCCAGGATCGTGTACCAGATTTTGAATGCCACAACGAACAAGTCGATTCTGGATACGACGGAAGATTCGAAGAAGCTGAGTCCGAATTCGGACCAGCTGACGCTGGAGAAGTCCCTCCCCCTTGCAAGTCTTGAGCCTGGGAAGTACATCGTAAAGATCAGTGTGGATGACGACGTAACGCGACAGCAGATTGCGCAATCGGCGCCATTTACGGTGGAATAGGTGCAGGATGGTTTTCGGGCGCCCACACCCGGAACGAAAACGGCGCTTCAGTGGTCGCAGAGCCACGAGGCAAGGCAGGATTTAGGGAGTAGCGCCAGGAGCAAGAACTTACTGATTTAGTGAGCCGACGTCCCACCATCTGCGTCCCTCTGTTGATCGCGCTGGCCGTGTTGTGCGCCGATGCGCCCAGGGCGAGCGCGCAGGGCAACAGTCTGAGCGGCGTGATTCGCGACAGCCGCGGTGCGCCCCAGCCGGGCGTGGCGGTGGAGCTGCTGCGGCCGGATCTTTCGGTAGTCAGCGAAGTATTTGCGGACGCACACGGACGCTACCGCATCGAGGGCATCCTCCCCGGCATTTACGAAATCAAGGCCTCAGGCGCAATGTTTCTGCCGACGCTGCGGGAAAACCTGCAGGTGCTGACAGGGACAAAGCTGGTGGTGAACCTGACGCTGAACACGTTGTACGAGGCTTTTCGCTGGCTGCCGGCCAAGCCGCGCCAGGCGGATGAGCCGAAGGATGACTGGACCTGGACGCTGCGGCTTTCCGCCAATCGGCCGCTGCTCCGCTTGCTGGAGGACGGCCCGCTCGTGGTGGTTTCAAATGGCGACGGTTCGGCGCCGGAACTGAAAGCGCGCGTAACGGTGCGTGGCGGCGAGAGCGGGTTCGGCGACGGGGGACTGCACAACGACTTCGAACTGGAGCGTACCCCGGAGGACGGACGGGCGATGATCTTCCGTGCCGACCTCAGCCACGGAAGCCCGGGGCAGCTGATTGATCCGGCGCTGAATGCGATGGTCGGTTATGAGCAGCAGCTGGCGCTGGGGCGGACGTTCCGCGCCGTGGGCGCTGTGGAGACGCGGCCCGATATCGCGGGCGGACCCCTGGGCCAGGGGCTGCAGGCAATAGAGCTGCGCAGCGGCCAGACCATGAATTTCGGTCCGGGTGTCCAGGCGGAGTTTGGCAACGAGATGCAGGGGATTCGGCTCGGGGATACGATCCTCGCGAATCATCCTTTTGCGGCCGTCACGGTGCATCGTGGCGCGGCATATGTGGGCTATCGGATGTCGACGGCGCCGGGTATCCAGACGGTTGAGGATCTGGACCGCGAGGCGACAGTGGAGCCCAGGCTGGGCGAGCGGAACGGCAGACTCACGCTGGAGCAGGGTCTCCACCAGGAGCTGGTAGCCGGCAAAGGCGAAGGCGACACTCGCGTGAAGATGGCGGTGTGGCACGAGCAGGTGAAAAACCCCGTGGTGACCGGCGGCGGGAATATATCCGCAGCGGACTGGGCGGGGGGCAACCTGCTGTATGACGAGACGAGCGATCTGCTGCGCGCGACGGGTCAGAGCTATTCCGGAGAAGGGATGCTGACCGAAGTCGAGCAGCGCGTGAACGGCAGCACCTGGATCTCGTTTGAAGTGGCTCTGGGAGACGCCCTGGCCATGGCCGATGCGGCTTCGGGCACGGATAGCCTGGATGAGGCGCTCAACGGCATGAAGGCCCGGGAGACGCCGATGGTCGGCGCAGGGATTCGCGGCAAGGTGGCGGCTACAGGGACCCAGTGGCGGGCGTCGTACCGGTGGCAGAATCCTCGCACGCTGACGGCAGTGGATGCGTTTTCCAGCGGCGCTTCGTCGCCGTATTTGAGCTTCCTGGTGCGGCAGCCGATTCGCTACCGGCGGATGATTCCCAATGGAGTCGAGGCACTGGTGGATGTGCGGAATCTGCTGGCGGAAGGGTACCGCCCCTTCGTTTCGAGCGACGGAAGCGTCCTGTATTTTGCAGAGGCGGCGCGCTGCGTGCAGGGCGGTTTGTCGTTCACCTTCTGACGTGTGCTCTCAGCAGGGCCCCGGTCAGTCAGTACGGTTCTCCTCCATAAAGTCCAGCACCGGGTGACCGGAACTGCAGCAATCGCTGCTCGTCTCGCTTCGTTACTGCAGCATCGATTCGACCAGCAGAGTCAGGCCGGTGATGAAGAACAGGAACATGGCGCCGATCATGACCTGAGTCCCTTTCGATGCGCCTTTCGTTTCCTTCCAGACGCACACACCCCAGATGGCTGCAATCAGCGTGGCGCCCTGGCCCAGACCGTAGGCGATGGCCGGGCTGGCGGCCTTCGATGCGACGATGTTCGAGGTGACGCCGATTCCAGCGATAACCCCGCCCAGAACGCCGATGAGATGGTACGGCATCGTGCCGCTTTTGAAGTAGTCCCGGTAGGTGACCTTCTCGCCTTTTACCGGATGGGCCATGAAGTACGTGTTGAAGAGAAGGTTCGAGACGCCCGATCCGAACGCAAACACCACGACCGCGGCGTAGGGCCCGAATTTGCCAGGATTCAGGTGGATGAAGTCCAGCGAAACCGAGCGCTGGAGAAGAAGGTAGAAGAGTCCCATCAGGACGCCGCCTGAAACGGCGAGCAGAATCCCTTTGCGGGTTTGGCCGGGCCCGGAGGTCGGGCCCTGGCAGGCACGGTAGGCGAGTCCGTCCAGGATAATGGCGATCACGATCAGCGTGACCCCGCCGAAAATGAGCAGCGGATTGCCTTTCGGCTGGGCGACGTAGTTCACCAGCACACCCTCTACCAGCGCGATGCCAATCGCGATGGGGAACGCGACGGCCATCCCGGCCAGATCCAGGGCGGCCATGAACAAAATGTTCGCCAGATTGAAGACCACGCCCCCCAACAGCGCCCAGGCATAACTCGCGCCGCTGCCCTGAGCCAGATCGGCGAAGAAGGTCCTGCCTTCGCTGCCCAGCGAGCCGAACGTCAGCGCCAGAATCAGCGTGAGCAGGAAATATCCGATGGCCTGATCCCAGTAGAAGAGCCCGAATCCATAGGAGCGCGGTTCCATCTTGAGCGTATTGGCCCACGAGCCCCAGCAGAACATGGTGAGGATGCACAGGGCCACCGCGACGGGATACGAGTGAACGATGATCATGAGATCCAGACTCTCGGGGAAGAACGTGTGAAGTGTAGAACACGAAGCTGCAGTTGTCTTCGGCCCGCCTGTCGTCGTATCCGCTGATGGCGATTCAACCCGTCTCCTGGCTTATCGAATCGCAGTGTCAACGCCGGTGATGGATTACTATGCGGAGCAGAACCTGTTTGCCTTTGCAAGACGTGTTCTCGCTCGACGCCGGACGGGTCTCAGCCGAACCGAACACCGTCGAGTATGGTGTGGGCAAAGGAATCCGTCGGCATCGCCTGCGATTGCTTTGCAGAACCGCTGATTTTCGCAACCTGTCCGGAGGGACAGTTCATGGCTGCCATTACGCAAACCGCACCTGCCGCTACCGCTACGGCGCGCGTCCTTTCGCTCGACATCGCCCGCGGCATCACCATCGCCTTCATGATTATGGTGAACAATAACGGCGCGGCCGCGTACCATCCCTTCACCCACTCCGCGTGGAATGGCTGGACCCCGACCGACCTGGTCTTTCCCACTTTTGTTTTCATTGTGGGAGCGTCCATCGTCCTCGCGTTCGGCAAGCGCTTCGAAAGCGGAGCCTCCCGAGCACGCATCGCGGTCACCATCGTGCGCCGGGCGGTCATCCTCTTTGCGCTTGGGCTGGTCGTCAATGGTTTTCCTCATTTTCCGCTGCACACGCTGCGCATCTACGGTGTCCTGCAAAGAATTGCTCTTTGCTATCTAATTGCGGGGCTCTTTTACCTGTGGCGTCGCGACGCCGCAAGTAAGATCGTCGCGATCGTTGTCCTGCTGGTGGGCTACTGGATCCTTATGCGCTATGTGCCCGTCCCTGGCTTCGGCGTGCCGACACATCAGATTCCGCTGCTTGACCCGGACCGCAACTGGGTCGCATGGCTCGACCGCAAATTGCTGCCGGGCCGTCTTTATGAAGGCGTTCGTGATCCCGAAGGCTTGCTGAGCACCTTTCCCGCCATTGCTACAGCCCTCCTCGGCGTCCTCGCCGGTCTGTGGATGAGGACAAAGCGTTCACGGGAACAGATCGCCACGGGCTTTCTTGCAGCAGCCGTTGTCCTGATCGCGCTCGGAGAGCTTTGGAGCCTGACATTCCCGATCAACAAGAAACTGTGGACCAGCTCTTTTGTCCTCTTCTGCGCGGGTTGCTCCTTGCTGTTACTCGGCATTCTCTACTGGTGCATCGATGTGAAGCAGTGGCGCAGGCCTTTCACGCAGCCATGGATCGTTTTCGGAACAAACGCCATCTTCGCCTATATGCTTTCGGAACTGCTCGCGTCGACGCTGTGGAGCGTCCACATACGTGGCCCGGAAATGCTCTGGACCTGGGTTTACACACCCTTTCATCACATCCACCCGCCGGGCATCGGTTCACTGCTCTACTCCATCGCGTTCACGGCTTTCTGCTGGCTGGCAACGTGGCCGCTTTGGCGCAGGCGCATCTTCCTGAAGATCTGAAAGATGGGTCGCGGTCATCGATCCAGTTGGTCATCTCACGAATGGTTTCAGGAAGCTCATTCTCGGAAGTCCGGTGCGCTGCGGAACCGTCGGCCCAAATCGGCTGAACTTCACAGAACGGGGCTGCAATGCCTTCATCGATCGTTGTCGTCGGCAGTATCAATCTCGATCTTGTCTGCACCGGAGAGCGAATCCCCGCGCCTGGCGAGACGCTGAAGGGCAATCGGTTCCAGACGTTTCACGGTGGCAAGGGAGCCAATCAGGCAGTTGCCGTGGCGCGGCTGGGCCATCCCGTCAACATCATCGGCAAGGTCGGCGATGATGACTTCGGCGACCGTTTGCGCCGCGGCCTTCGCGATGCTCATGTCGGTGTCAGGAATGTTTTCACGGTGAGCGGCGTTTCATCCGGGGTCGCGCTGATTACCGTCGATGCGGCAGGCCAAAACAGCATCACCGTTATTCCAGGAGCCAACGGACAACTCCTGCCGCGGGATCTGGAGAAAAGCCTGCCCCAACTGCGCTCGGCCGCGATCATTCTTACGCAGCTCGAGATTCCGATGGAGACCGTGGAATATCTTTGTGCGACCGCGCGCCGTTTCAACATACCCGTTGTCCTCGATCCCGCGCCGGCAGGTCCCATCCCGCGCAGGATACTGCGCAATGTCGCCTGGCTCACGCCGAACGAAACCGAAACCTGCGCGCTGTGTGGAATCGCCCCCCACGAGCTGACTTCTGCAAACGTGGATTCTGTCGCTGAACTGCTTCTCGGAAGGGGTCCGCTAAACGTGATTGTGAAGATGGGTCGCCGCGGCGCGTATGTTGCGGGCGCGGACGGTCTCCGGCGGATGATTCCTGCGTTCAAGGTCAACGCCATCGATTCCACCGCGGCCGGTGATGCCTTCAACGCCGGTCTGGCCGTTGGACTGGTCCGGGGCATGCCGCTGGTCGACGCCGCTCGCTATGGTGCTGCGGTCGGAGCCCTCTCGACCACGCGCGCCGGGGCCCAAGCCTCCATGCCGTCGGTTAGGGAAGTCAGCCGTCTTTTGGAGCCGGCTCGTGAAAGACACCGGCGCACTCGATAAATCGAAGGTCAGTTTTGAATCCCGCGCTGCGGCCATTTGATGAACCGTGGCCGCAAACACCATCAGCAAACCTGGACAAACGGAATTTCCAGCAGTCGGGCCAGCTTGGCGATGAGTCCACCGAGGTGACCAATACCGACGGCGCAGTGATGTGCGGGTCCCTGCTGGTTCCATCGCTCCACAAACCTGCGGGCGCCGATCGGAAAGCGGTACCGGCTGTTGGTGTTGCCGATCGCCAGCGTGGGGCCCGGTTCTGAAGATCCATGCGCGGCAAGCAAGCGGAAGCCGTGCTCGCGGTCATCGACCACCGACAGCAGAGTGACCGGCCCATACCGAACCGACATCTCGACCGAGAGTCCCCGACCGACTTTGCCGTGATAGACCTCGAGGGGCCGCACGCGTGTCTTGCCCTCGGCGATGGCGATGTGGCCCGGACCGTCGTGTCCCATGAGCACGATATCGTCCGCCAGATCCAGTGCGTAATACTCGGTGAACGAGCCGCCTGCGTCGAACAGGTCCATGATCTTCATCGCAATGGCGTTCTTCACCTCATACTCGCCCGCCACCGGAATATGACGGGCGGTGAGCAGGGAAGTCCCGAGGATCGTTGAACTCATCGTGTCTTCATTTGCGCTGACTCCCGTTCCTTTGTAGTAGCAGGCAAGAGACTGAAGATCGTGCTGTTCCACGAGTCGATCGAGTGCGAGCGAGGTGCGCGCCGCACGTTCCAGTTCGGAGCGTGCGCAACCCGGCTGCAGATCGAAGTGCTTCTCGAAGTGCCGCACTCGATGCGCAATCTGATCCTCGGTGCAATCGTCTCGCAGCGCACTCAGCTCGTCCACCTCGAGCATCTCGATGTGACTGCCGAACGTAATCGCGACCTGGGTGGTGTCGGTGGCTACGTCGAGCATGCCGCCATAGTAATGCCCCAGCAGTCCCAGCCGGGTTTCTGCCAGTGCTGCTTTGACCTGCGCGGCCCTGATCCACTCCTCGATCTCTTTCCAACTTGTTTCATCCGTCAATGCCCCGGTTACCTGATGGAAGGGGATTCCTGCTCGCCCCAGCACATTGGCGATCTCCGGCACCGGACACGCCGAGCACCATGCCAGCCACGCCCCGGTCATCGCCGTGCGGTCGGGCAGACGGTTAAAGGCTTCGTAGTCCAGCGCAGCACCGGGCTGCAGATTCAGCACGATCACGGGCACCTGCGCGCGCTGCACCAGCGGCAACACCGTGCTGGACAAGGCATACGTCGTCACATACAGAAAAAGCACGTCGATGTCTGCGCGCCGGCACGCATGTCCCGCCTCACGGCTGCGCTGCGGCGTATCCACCAGACCCAGAGATTCGACTTGCGCCCCGAAGCCCTGCAGACGCGCTTTCACCTGGTCCAGATAGCCTTCGAGTTGTTCACGCAGTCCTGCGAACTGCGGCCAATAGGCATCGAGACCGATGCCGCACAGGCCTGCGCGCAGTATTCGCGTTGCCATCGCGCGCCTCTATTCCGCCTTCAAAACGGTCACGGCAAACGGGGCCAGCGTCAGCTGCGGACCGGTCAGGGTTCCGGTCCGCGGCGGATCGTCGCCGCTTGCTTCGTCCACCGTTGCAAACTGTGCGTGTTCGAATCCCGCGGGCACCGTCGCCGTCTCCTCCGCGTTGCTTCGGTTCACGAGCAGAATCTTCCGTCCCTGTGCGGTCGCGAAGCCCTGCACGTACGGCTGTGGTTGGTCTCCGGACAGCGGTTCTGTGTTTACGAGACGATCGCCGGGATGAAAATTCTCGATGATCATCTTCAGCACCCAGCATCGCGGGTTCGGTTTCCCGTTGTTGTAGTCCACCATCGACACGCTGGGATACTGTGATGGGTATCCCACCAGCTGCGACTCACCGATCACATCCACGTCCATCTTCGATAGCTCTGCAAACAGGTAGGCATACAGCGCCGCTGCCGCATTCCAGTAGCGACGCGGAATATGATCCGGCAGCGGTTTGCCGGCGCGAATCTCTACCCCATCGGTGGGGAGAATAGCGCCCAACTCGTCGGTGTCGATCTTTGTCTCCGGCGACAAGCGGTCCCGGATCGAGAGAATATA
Organism: Acidobacteriaceae bacterium; assembly: GCA_035545435.1. Lineage (GTDB taxonomy): Bacteria > Acidobacteriota > Terriglobia > Terriglobales > Acidobacteriaceae > Palsa-343. The sequence continues at coordinate 11,726 of DASZYN010000589.1, forward strand.
GCGTGTCACTGCGAGAAATCCGTCCGCCTGATTGAAAAGCGTGTGCTGCCACCCATCGGGTCCTTCATCGAGCGCCGGTGTTGCATAGAAGTGGAAAGACACATAATCCAGGGGAATGCCGGGACGGTGATTCTTCGCGTTGAGAAAGTACTCGAAGTACTTCGGATTCGCGCTCGGCGCTGCCAGAGCCAGACCCACGAACTTCGTCTCCGGGCTGACTGTGTGAATCGCGGAGACGATTGCGTCGTAGCGTTCTGTGTATTGCTCGGGCGTCATCTGATGCTCGAAATCGACCTCGTTCAGAACCTCCCAATACGGAAACTTGTAGTGATAGCCCGAGTCGTGGCGCTTTCCGTTCTCATCGCTGAAACCACCTTTCGTGAACCAGCTCACCAGGCGCGCGTAGTAGTCGCCCAACTCCTTGCCGCTCGGATCGCGCAGCTCCGTGCCCTGTGTGTAGTTCCAGTACACCTGGTTGGGATCGTCGGGATACGTCACGGGTTTCTCTGTCTTGAACATCCACGCGGGAATTGTGCTGAAGTTGACGATCGTTGAGTGCCCCTCCGTCGCCGCGAGGAAGTCTTTCGTGACCGGATCGATATATTGGAAATCCCAGGATGTGTGGTCCGTGGTTGGCGGCTGCAGCTCCGCCACTGCAATCCTCGGATAAGGCAGCCAGGGAACGAAACGAACATAATCGGCGCCGAGCATCTTCAGCGCTGCGAATGCGCCATCGTGGATCGGCGATCCTGGATTGAGCATGGGGTTGGTCACCACCTGCAGCGTGGGCGTCGACTTCGAAACGATCACCGTCTTGTCCCAATCGATCTTGATCGTGCCGGATTTAGCCGCTGTTTCCTGGGCCATGATGGCGCAGGATCCGAAACAGACAGCCGCAGCCACAATCGACATCCGGAATTGCATCGCTGGTTTCCTCCGCCAGACTGCCCGAGCCCACCCGCGCGGACACGCCAGCAATAAATGTCCGGGCACTCCAGGATCGCCCGGCAAGCAGCACCCCAGTCTACGCAAAGAAGCGCGGTGTCGCCATCCGGACGGCAGGCAGCCGTCGGCAAGGCTCGTATCGCCGATCGACCTGGTCCGGTGACCGACGCTCCTCCGCGCACCAGGCAGCCACCGCTTTGGGCGCCGGAAAAGGCTGACTTGATCAGGGGGCGGATTGAATCGGGCCGAGGACTGAATTCCTGCACCGTCGATCAAGGGTCCCGAGGAGATTGACGGTGATCTTGCCGCTTCTTCGCTTCCTGGTTTAGCCTTAAGCGTTCTGAGTGGGTCGATGCCGCTTATAGAGGCGTCACCGATTACGGTGAAACCCGTTTACAGATAGCGGCACGCAACCGCCCTTCGGGGGGCCGATGAAAGTGACTCCAGGTTTGGAACACCCTCAACCCGAGGCCAGCGGATCTGTGCGAGAGGGCGGAGAGTCGCAAGCCGTCATCCTCGATGAACTGCAGAAAATACTGGAGAGTCCGTTCTTCCACAAATCGCACCGCAGCAGTCAGTTTCTGCGCTTTGTGGTTGAGCGCAAGCTGAACGGGGATCCAGACCAGCTGAAAGAACGGACGATCGGAGTAGAGCTCTTTCACCGTTCCCCTGACTACGCCACCGGTGATGATGCGGTAGTGCGTGTCCAGGCTGGGGAAGTACGCCGCAAGCTGGATCAGTACTATCAGGCAGCCAGCGATGAGGGAATCGAACCGCTCATACGGGTTGAACTCCCGGTCGGATCGTATTCCCCTGTATTTCATCTAACATCCTCCAAAACTCGCGACGGATTGTCAGATTCAGCGCCTTCGGCCGACACCCTGAGCCCGGCACCGGCGACCGCAGTTGCAAGGCAGCTCTTTACAAGGCCCTGGTTTCTGGCGACAATCTGTGTCGCTTTGTTGGGAACGGTGTGGTGGGTAACACGCCAGGAGCGGCAGGCAAAGCCGGAGCCATCGTTGACGCGCAGGTTCTGGGAGCCTGTTTTTGGCACGCCCCAGCCGGTTCTCATTTGTCTCGCCAAGGGTGTGACCTATCGTCCTGACGAAAAACTGTACGATCTCTACGCTCAAAATCATCCGGGAACTTTCCGCACAGAAGTGGAGCGCTCAAACGATCCGTTGCCGCTGGATCCCCATCAATCGATCTTGTGGGGTCAGATGAATCTTTATGACGACTACGGAATAGCAGGCGGGGATGTATCGAGCGCATTGCGGATTTCTGAGTATCTGGGCAGCATCGGTAAGCCGCTTCAGGTGCGGATCGGAAGCAACTATTCTTTCGAAGATCTCAGGCATTCTCCAGCAGTCGTGATTGGGGCCTTTAATAATAAGTGGACGATGGATCTGACTGCGGGCCTTCATTTTGAATTTGTGGAGCAGCCGGGTAGGACTCTTGCGATTCGCGAGTCAGTCCCTGGGGGCCGAGAGTGGCACGTGCCGGCCGATCCCGCCACAGATTACGGTATTATTTCCAGGCTCCTCGACTCAAAAACCGGGCAATTCATCGTCACCGCGGCCGGCCTGACAGGAAGTGGGACGGATGCGGCCGGAGAGCTGGCAACGCGGCAGGAATATCTGGAGCAGGTTTTGCGAAGTGCACCGGCTAACTGGGAAAGGGGCAATGTCCAGATCGTCTTCCAGACCTCGGTCTTGGACCAGGTGCCAGGTCCACCACGCGTGATCGCGACATACTACTGGGAAAGTCCCTGAGCAAAGAACGACCGGCTATCTCCTGGCCAGTTCGTTTCTAATCCCACTCAAGCGCTTTACAGTGTCGGATCAGCCGGTCGCTTACTTGGGAGCTGCCGTTAGCGTCTTTAAGTGTGCCGGGACTGTTGGTTTGATTTGAGCGCATGGTTTTCCGCTGCACAATTCACCGGTAATCCCTTCGCCCTCAGTGATCGTATAAATGCGGTCCACCGCCGGCAGCCTCACAGATTCTTTCTTGCCGGAGGGCCAGTGAATTTCTGCCGTTCCGGCATCCGTGGAGCCGCCCAGCCCAAAATGGGCCCGCAGATCGTTCGAAGACAAATAGCTTCCTCCGCTAAGGACATCGCCGCGTTGGCGCATGCCGGCTGCGTTCAGATACACAGTAGCTCCCACAGCATCACGCGGGCTTCCCGGACCTCCAATGAGCCTGAACTCCACCCAGTGATGGTGATCAGCGTTGACGTTGCGAAGCAACACCGGCACCCCATCCATGCTGTTAATGACTACATCGATCCTGCCGTCGTTGAAGATGTCCCCGAAGGCGGCTCCGCGCCCTACCGTCACCACAGCGAGCCCTGTTCCCTCAACGGCAGGCACCAACTCGAACTTGCCATCCTTCAGATTGTGATAGAGAAGCGTGCGCTGGGCATAGCTTTGTCCCCACTCGGGATGCTCGTCCACCTGGGGATAGACATGTCCATTGACGATGAGCAGATCCTTCCACCCGTCATTGTCGTAGTCCAGAAATCCATCGGCGAAACCGACAAAGGGAATGGATGACATGGCAATCCCGACTTCATGGCTGACGTCGGTGAAGAATCCTGTTCCATCGTTGCGGAACAGAACGTTGTAATCGTCGGAAAAGTCGGTGTTGACGATGGACAAATGTCCGTTGTTTTCGTAGTCGCCGGCGGCAATGCCCATGTTAGCGATTTCTCGTCCGTCTTTGTTCAGACCGTATCCGCTGATGTAGCTCTCGTCCTCGAATTTGCCATTCCCTTTGTTGATGTAGAGATAGTTGGGCGTTGAATCATTTGCGACCATCAGATCCGGCTTGCCATCGTTGTTGACGTCAGCAAACAAAACGCCGAGTCCGTAGTATCCGCGCGAATCGTCGACGCCGAGTTTTGCGCTCACATCGGTAAATGTTCCGTCTCCGTTGTTATGAAATAGATGGTCCTGTTCTCCCTGCAGGCCCCGCGGACCGCACATCACCTCTACGCCGCGGTATTGACAAATCGCATAAGCGATCCCCTTCGACCCTGAAACCGGCGGATTGGCGAGGTCGATTTTGGCATACCCGTCAACGAACAGGTCCAGGCGTCCATCGCCATCGTAGTCGCCGAAGGTCGCGCCCGCGGACCAGGCACCGATCGTCACCCCGGCCTTGTCAGCGTAATCGCTGAAGGTTCCATCGTGGTTATTGTGATACAACCGGTTCTTACCATAGTTAGTGACATAGAGGTCGGGCCAGCCATCATTGTCATAATCCCCGACAGCGCAGCCGTATCCCCAGCGGTCGTTGGTTGCTCCTGCCTTCTCCGTCACGTCCGAAAAGGTTCCGTCGTGGTTATTGCGGAAGAGGGCTGCATGCGGCGGTGCCGCTTTGCCGGCCAGAGCATCGTAGTTCGAGCCATTGACCAGATAGATGTCGAGCCAGCCGTCATTGTCAAAGTCGAGCAGGCACACTCCCGGCCCTTTGGCCTCAAGGATCAGGCGCTTTTCCGGCGTGCCTGCACTGTGACGCCAGGTCGTCAGGCCGGCGGCTTTGGCAACATCCTGAAAGACGATCGGACCGGTTTTGACGAAGCCTCCAGCGGTGATGGGGCGATGCTGGGTGTCAAACTGGGCCTCCTGAGGTCCGGCGTTGGCCATAACCCCGCCCGGTGGCTTTTGCGCAGTTTCTTGCCGGCCGGCTGGAATATTTTCCGGAGTTTGCGCAGCCTGGGCCCGCATGTCTGTGCCTGTCCCCAGGGCCAATAAACAGGCGGAGAAGCCCAACACCGCCGCAAGGCAGTGGCGAATTGGGTTCGCCGATCTGCCCACTGCCCGTGTGGGGCGGGATGCACTCGCAGCAACAGATAAGCTCATCGTCATCGGTGCGTCAGTGTTGTCCATCGGAATCAGCAGCCGGCGATCCTTCCTCGACGAGCCGGTAGCGCTTGCGATCGGTTTCACGCTGCAGGGACTCCTTGTGTATCTCGGCGAGCCGCTGAACCAGAGGCTGTAACTCCTCGGGAGTATGGCCTGCGTGTCGCATGGACATAACCAGGTGGTACATTGCGGCTTCGTTGGAGGGATCATATTGCAGGGCGGTCCTGCACTCTTCAATAGCCTTTTGATAGTCATTCAGGCTCATATACATGCCCGCGAGCTGATTGTGTGCCTCGACAAGATCGGGCTTTGTTTTGGCGGCGGCCAGAGCGTTCTGCATCGCCTCGTTGAAATCGGCGCTCCCAGGCGCAGGCGCCCTGGTCAAAATCAACTGCGCCACCATGAGGTGAAACAGTGGATTGTTGGGATGAGCCCTCAACTGCTCGCGCACGCGTTCGAAAGCTTTCTGGGGATCATTCCGCTCGATCATCGTGAGGTCCCCGGCGTAAGCAGCAATGTGCTGTGTGGTGTCGATCTGTTCCGCCATCCTGAAATCAGCTTCGGCCTCGTCAAACTTGCCGAGTTGTTCAAACATGACGCCTCGGGAAAGATACAGGGCAGAGTTATCGGAGATGCGCTTGAGCCCGGCATTGAGCATATCGATGCCTACCTGAAAAGAATCGTGCGTCAGACAAAGGACCGCGAAAAGGACGTAGTTCGAGGCCTCGGTGGGATTGAGGACGATGGCCTGACGCTGCAGCGCGACAGCGCGCGGAGTATTGCCGATGGCTTCATAGGCCTGGGAGGCGAGGCTGAGGATGTCAGGATCAGTTTGGCCAGGAGTGAGAAACGGTTCAAGGACCTTTACCGCGTCATCATTCTGATGCGCGGAAACGAGAAGCACCGCGAGGTTGTAGGAGGGATAGGCGCTCCCGGGCAAAAGCGGCACAAGCTGGCGAAAAACGGCTATTGCCTCGGGCGTCCTGTCGAGTTGAAAAAGGCAATAGCCATAAGCCTCGAGCGAAGCCGGATGGGTGGCGATTGCAGCCCTGCTCATCTCGAAATGAGATACAGCGTCGCGGCAGTCGCCGTTGTGCTGTTGCAGCGTGGCGAGCATCTCCTGGGCAGTGGTGTCGCCAGGGTCAGACTTGAGCATCCTCTCAAGCAGAGGAATAGCCCGCTTGTCGCCGCTCTTGTACAGGATTTGGGTTTCTCCCCTAAGGGCGGCAGTGTAAGTAGGCTGGATGTGGATTGCATGATCGAATGCGGCGAGGGCATCCCTGTCGTTCCCCTGCAGGGCAAAGCAGATTCCCTGCAGGGTCCAGAGCCTGTAGTTCTCCGGATTTTTGCGGATGGCAATCTTCAATGCAGCGAGCGCCTGATCATAGTGCTGCGAACGGATCAAAGACTCAACAGAGGAGATCGAGGTCGTCGCCGTTTGGGCCATCGATGACGTTGTTAAGGCCAAAGCCAAGCCCGCGATCAGTCTGAAGCGAAGCATATTGTGTTTAACTCCGGGGCGTCCGCCGATCTGCCGTAAGGGCGGCCGCTGTTTCTTTCATTCGATCTCTGCGCGCAGCGCAGGCCGCCTCACCTGGATTCGAGGAAGAGGATCCGGCTCAGGAGCAGGGCTGTTTCGCGCACCATACCCCGGTAATCCCTTTCCCCTCGGTCACGGTAAAAATGCGATCGACAGCTGGAAGTCTGACTTTCTCGATACTGCCGGAAGGCCAGTGAATCTCGGCGGTTCCGGCATCGGTTGCATTGGCAAGTCCGAAGTGAGGCCGCTGGTCGTTCGAAGAAATGTAGCTTCCTCCGCTCATTACGTCCTCCCGCAGGCGCATTCCGTTCGCCGTGAGATAGACGGTGGTTCCGATGGCATCGCGGGGACTCCTTGCACCACCCATGAGCCTGAGTTCCACCCAGTGATGATGGTCCGGGTTAACATTTTTCAGCAGAACCGGCGGTCTGTCGACCGAGTTGATAACAACATCGATTTTGCCGTTGTTGAACAAGTCGCCGAAGACGGCGCCGCGTCCTGTCGTGACGACGGCGAGCCCCGATCCTCGGACCGGCGGCACATAGTCAAATCGGCCATGCCCGTTATTGTGAAACAGCAGGGGGCGCTCGGCGTAAGTTGTACCCCAGTCATGTTCGTCGACCTGAGGGTAGACATGACCGTTGATCATCATGAGATCTTTCCAGCCGTCATTGTCGAAGTCGATCATACCGTCGCCCCAACCGACGAAAGGAACTGCAATTTGAGCAATGCCGGATTCTCGCGATACATCAGTGAAACTGGCATTTCCGTCATTCCGGAACAGCGCCTTGTAATCGTCTGAGAAATCTGTATCGAGGATGTCGACCCGGCCGTTGTTCAGGTAATCGCCGGCAGCAAGTCCCATCGAGGCAATTTCGCGGCCGTCGAAGTTGAAGGCAAAACCCGATACGTAACTCTGATCTTCAAACTTGCCATTACCTTTATTGATGTACAGGTAGTTGCGCTGTGAATCGTTTGCGACCAGCAGGTCGACCTTGCCGTCGTCGTTGACGTCGACGAAGACGGCGGTGAACCCATAGAACCGGTCCGGGTCGGAGACACCCGCGAATTCGCTTACGTCGGTGAAGGTCCCGTCGCCATTGTTGTGAAACAGGTGATCCGGCTCGCCCGGCAGCCCTCTTGGCCCACACATGACCGGGGCGCCGCGCATCTGGCAGTTAGCGGTGGAGGCTCTTCCGTCCTCTGAACTGGCCTGATGGTCCAGGTCATAATGCAGGTATCCGGAAACGAACAGGTCGAGCCGGCCGTCGCCGTCATAGTCTCCCCAGGCCGCTCCTTTCGACCAGTTGCCGAGGGTCACTCCGGCTTTCTCCGCTACGTCGGTGAATGTCCCATCGTGGTTGTTGTGGTAGAGACGATTCTTGCCAAAATTGGCCACGAAGATGTCAGGCCAGCCATCATTGTCGAAATCCCCGACGGCCACGCCAAATCCCCAGCGATCGTTCGTCACCCCAGCCCCGGCCGCAACGTTGGTAAAAGTGCCGTCGTGATTGTTATGAAAGAGAGCCGCATGCGGAGGCTCACGTTTTCCGGCCATCGCATCGTAAGTTGAGCCGTTCACAAGATAGATATCAAGCCAGCCGTCATTGTCGTAATCGATCAGAGCAAGACCAGAGCCGTCGGTCTCGAGGATGTATTTCTTTTGTGGAGTGCCCATTTCATGACGCCAGGCGGAGAGTCCCGCGGGCTTCGTCGCGTCCTCGAATACGACGGTGCCCGTATCAACGAATCCGCCCGCGGTGATGGGTCGCCGGTGTTCATCGTAAACGGGAGCAAAGATGCCGGCCGATGCTATGCCGCCCCCCATCCCGCCCTGGACCGGCTGCTGAGTCTGGCAGCACGCGGGCGCGGCCAGTGACAAGAGCAGGGCACCGCGAACCAAAACGCGGACGTGCGGCAGAACTTCTTCCACGGCTGTTCCGATGAACATCTTATGTCAGCCAGGCTTTCGATTCTGAATTTTCTTTGCTTGTCTTACCAGGCGTATGTCGCGATGACCTGGGGAGGCCCGGCCACCGACTCGGTGACCGTAGTATGCAACACGATTTCCAGATTGCGATCGGGCCATTCAGTCGGGGCTTTGGCCAGTCCTTCATCAAGATCATGCGCGGAGCCCACAAATTCGCCGGCAGCCTGGGTGCCACGGGGCCCGATTCCCGCGACGGTGACCGTGAACTGGCCAGTTTTGGAATCAATGAGGCGGCTGACAATCGCGAAATCTTCCAGGACTTCGCCATGAGCTCCGACCCGGGTCGTCCATACCCTTCCCCCTGGGACCTGCTCGCGGATCATGTACTGCCCCCGATCCCGGACGAAGGTGAAGCGCAGGTTCGACAGCAACTGCATGGTCCATCTGTTGTTGAACCCGCCGATGATGACGGCGGGGAAACTGCGAAGGTCCTCATAAGTGATCCTGGCGCCAATGCGCAGTTGGCTCGGCCGATCAAGCTTTCCGAACAAACCAGACAGGTCGGCCGCAACCGAGGCATCGCCGGCGGGAACAATCTCGGGATCATCCTGTCCGGCAGAGGTCGGGGTAACAGCCGCTTCCACTTCTCTTTGCGACGCGTCTGTTCGGCCGTTGGAAGGGGCAGCCGCTTCAGACCCATTCTTTGAGACGTTGGCCACACAAATGAGCACAGGCTGGTGACTTGCGGTTGCCGGGCCCCAGAATTGGTCGAACGCCGTCCTCGGGCTGTCAACCCGGCGCAAAGAGTTCAGGACGGCGCGGCCCAGCAACGCGGCGAGCATCACGAACAAAAGGAAGAGAGCTACCCTGACAACTGGTTTCTTCAGATACGGGCGATCCCTCCGAGTCGCAGATTGAACTTCTGACTTGTGATCGCGGGCAACAGTGCATGAATGAAAGACAGGGCTATACGAACCAACCGGCAGTTCAATCCGCACCCGGGGCGACTCTGGTGTCTCCTGGTAGTACTGGTCGAGACGGCGGCGGACTTCGCCAGCCTGGACTCTCACAACAGGATCTTCGCCCGTTGGGTATCCGGGAGGGCGTTTGAAGACGTCGGTTCCGATGGTGCGTTCCTTCAAGCGTTCCGACTGGCCGTCGAGCTTATTCAGAACCACGTAACGAAGAAATTCTCTGCTGCGTCTCGCACTCCTGAAGTGCTGGCTGGACAAGACATTGTCCAGCTCCCCGAGCACAGCAGAGCGGTCGCATTTCAGTTTGTCGGCTGCGTCAGCATCGCGGTTTCCCGGCACTTCAAGAACGGAATTCATGAATCTACCCGCGGCTTCCACTTCCACGCCCTCCACATCCCTTCGGGCGAGTAACGGGCACGTCAGGGCCTGTCATCGGGGAGGGGTGAAGGGGAAAGTAAGCGTTTTCAGGCGGACCTAGTAGACCAAGGGCAGCGACCGTTGTCAAGAACCGCATCGGCAGGAGTTCGGCTGAGCATGTTACCAACGTTCAGACGTAGTCTGCGGGCGCTTCCTGTGCACTTCCCGTCACAAGGCTGTGAAGGTGCAAGTGTCTATGATGCTTAGGGTTAACCCTAAAATCTAACAGTAAAAATACCGTGTTTTACTTGCGTTTGCCGGCAGTTGAGGATCAAACTTCTGGCCGATCTGCCAATACAGCTTTTGATGGGGCCACACGCATTGGCCGAGATGCACTACGGGAGGCCATGAGTCTATGAAACGTTGGACAAGCATTTCGATTTTCTTCGTTCTTTTGTCATTCATTTTCGGAGGATCAACCGCCCTCGCTCAGTTCTCCAGCGGTGTTCAGGGCGTCGTACACGACACGAGCGGGGCCGTTATCGCCAACGCGAAAGTGATCGTGACCGACACTCGGCTCGGCGTCTCCAGGACTGCCCAATCGGGGGAGGATGGCTACTTTCGTATCGATGGCATCGCTGCCTCAACCTACTCCGTCGAGATCCAGATGTCCGGCTTCCAGACGTGGAAGCAGGATGGACTGGCATTGCAGATCGCCGAAGTCCGCACCATTGCTCCGGAACTGAAGGTTGGTGCGGTGTCGACCAGTGTGGAGGTCTCTGCATCTGCAGCTTCGGTCGACCTGGAAACGCCAACGACAGGCGCGATCATCTCCAATGAGACTCTGCAGCAAACGCCGCTCCCCGGACAGAACATTTACGGTTTGGCATCGCTGTCGCCCGGCATGACCGGCGGCGGCATCGTCACCGGCGGCAACGACAATTACACCAACGAGTACGGGATCAACCTCAATGCAGCAGGACTGCGTCAGGAAGAGAACGGTTTCCAGATTGACGACGGCTACACCAATACGCCGTCCCGCGGCGGGCAGACATCGATCTCTCCCAATCCTGAGATCGTCGACTCCGTGAACGTCCGTACCAATGATTTCGATGCCCAGAAGGGAAGGAACGCCGGCGCGACCGTGGACGTGTACACCAAGTCCGGCTCCAATGACCTGCACGGGACCGTCGACTACTACTTCCTGAACGACACTCTCAGCGCAAAGACGCACTTCCAGAGTAAGGTTCCCACCTTCACGCGCAATGAAGTAGGGGGTACCCTGGGTGGGCCAGCCATCAAGAACAAGCTCTTCTGGTTCGGTGCCATCGATGTTCTGCGGTCGAGTAATCCCAACAGCTACACGGCCACAGTGGAAACGCAGGACTTCTACAACTGGGCCAAGGCAAATCTGCCGAATACGTTTGGCACACAGATCCTCGGCATGGCGCCTCCACAAACTTATCCGACAACCGGTCTGGAAACCGTAGCGGCCTATGAAGCGACGTCCGGCACGCCGGGTTATTACGCGCCTCCGGCGGGTATCCCGGCCACGATGAATATCATCGGTACGATTCCCGTGAGCTACAGTTCGACGAAGAACGGATACCAGTGGAGCGTCCGCGGAGACTACTACATCACAAACAGCGATCGGCTCTACGTCGATGTGATTCGCACCAAGTATGACAGCCCCGGAGGAGGAACCCGGCCAGCCAGTGTTCAGGGCAATTCCAACAGCTCCGATTTTTTCAATGCCAACTGGACCCACACTTTTAGTTCGCGTCTCATTAATCAAACAGGACTGAATCTGATCCGGCCTTACGGATCGAATATCACCCAGGTGGCGACGGAGGGAATTCCTTACGTCAATGTGAACAATCTGGCAGGATTTGGTTCCTGGGCGCCGGGTAATTTCACACAAAGCACCTATAGCTGGCGCGATGTGATGACGGCCACGATCCGGAAGCACACACTCAAGGTTGGCGTCGATTTGTTCAATACCCGCGAGGTGGATCACCAGCAGGGCGCTTTTACCCGGCCCACATTCAATTTCCGTAACCTGCTCGATTTAGTTCAGGACGAACCTGTCTATCAGTCCGGTCCGAACGTAAACCTGCAGAACCACCAGCAAGCTCCCTATGATCGCGACTATCGCGACCTGATTCAGGGCTATTACGCCCAGGACAGCTGGAAAATGACCCCGCGATTCACCCTGACTGCGGGTCTTCGCTACGACGGAATGGTGAACTTCTTCAGCATTAACAGACCGATCCTGTCCAAATTCAATCTCGGCTCCGGCTCGACCTGGAACGCTCAGGTAGCCTCCGGTATCGCCGCCCTGGCTCCCAACAACCACGTCCTCGATCACAACATCGGGGGCTTTACCCCGCGTCTCGGTTTCTCATGGGATCCGTTCGGCACGGGCAAGACGGCGTTGCGCGGTGGTTTTGGGATGTTCGAGGATCAGCCCCCCTACCTGCACATCACTGACTCAACTGCGGCGAACCTGCCAAACTACTTCAATCCGATCGCCGATGTCACTGCCGGTAGCCCTACTCCAAAACCGTTCCTGTGCACGCCGGCCGGGGCATGGAACATGAATTGCCCTGTTCTTGATACCAGCAATGCCACCGTCGATCCGACCACCGGAGCCCTTCGCATCAATGGAGTTGTTCAGCGGGCGGGGATGGGTGGCTATGATCCCAACTTCAAGATGCAGCAGGTGATTGCGTGGTCGCTCAGCGTGCAACAACAACTGCAGAGCAATCTGATCGCTGAACTGAACTATTCCGGCACGGAAGGGCATCACCTGCTGGTCTTCAACAACGACATCAACCGGTTCGCCGGCGACCTGATCCAGAACAACAACACCCTGACGCGCTTGAATCCGTACTTCGCGGGGACTGCATATGCTACTTCCAACGGCAACTCCTCCGGGCAATATGGCTCCCTGGCACTTACTCGGCGATATACCCGAGGCTTTGCTCTGCGGGGCATTTACACCTATGGAAAGGTGCTGGACGAGATGAGCTTTGCTCAATCT